>NZ_SCND01000269.1:0-8616 GCF_005503585.1 Pseudomonas sp. 2VD | reverse complement strand
TTATAGAGGTTCTGTTACGTGAGGTATCACATTGACTATGCACAGGCGTATTCCAGTGCTGTCTATGCGTAGTAGATGCGTTGTCTTTTTAAGACCACGTCAACATATGGTTACTACACGTGATGTGTCGTCGGCATCGTCAGATGTGTCTAGGAGACAGGTTCAACAGCCGCGACCAGTTGTCCCAGGCGCAGAAGACACTGTCCTCCAACGGCTTCAGCAACCTGCTGTTACAGCAACGCAAGGCCCGCTGAACGCGGGCCACGCCGTGCGTTCCGACGCACGGCGGTGCGTGCGGTTGAAAAGCCGCGGATCGCCCCTATATCTCCCAGCATTCCGGGCATTCGGCCCCGCAGTGTGGAGATTTCCCCCTTGACCACCATCGTATCTGTCCGCCGCAACGGCAAAGTCGTCATGGGCGGCGACGGCCAGGTTTCCCTGGGCAACACCGTGATGAAAGGCAACGCCAAGAAGGTCCGGCGCCTGTATCACGGTCAGGTACTGGCCGGTTTCGCCGGCGCCACCGCCGATGCCTTCACCCTGTTCGAGCGCTTCGAGCAGCAACTGGAGAAACACCAGGGGCACCTGGTCCGCGCCGCCGTCGAACTGGCCAAGGACTGGCGCACCGACCGCTCCCTGAGCCGCCTCGAAGCCATGCTCGCGGTCGCCAACAAGGATGCCTCGCTGATCATCACCGGCAACGGCGACGTGGTCGAACCCGAACACGGCCTGATCGCCATGGGCTCCGGCGGCGGCTTCGCCCAGGCCGCGGCCCTGGCCCTGCTGCAGCACAACGCCGAGCTGAGCGCTCGGGAAGTCGCCGAGACCGCGCTGAACATCGCCGGCTCGATCTGCGTCTTCACCAACCAGAACCTGACCATCGAGGAGCTGGACAGCGCCGTCTGAAGCGCTCGTCCCCCGCTGGAGTAAACGAATGTCCATGACGCCCCGCGAGATCGTCCACGAACTCAACCGCCACATCATCGGCCAGGACGACGCCAAGCGCGCCGTCGCCATCGCCCTGCGCAACCGCTGGCGACGCATGCAACTGCCGGCCGAGCTGCGCGCCGAGGTCACGCCGAAGAACATCCTCATGATCGGCCCCACCGGCGTCGGCAAGACCGAGATCGCCCGCCGCCTGGCGCGCCTGGCGAACGCGCCGTTCATCAAGGTCGAGGCGACCAAGTTCACCGAGGTCGGCTATGTCGGACGCGACGTCGAGTCGATCATCCGCGATCTCGCCGACGCCGCGGTGAAGATGCTCCGCGAACAGGAGATCCAGAAGGTCAAGTATCGTGCAGAGGATGCCGCCGAAGAGCGCATCCTCGATGCCCTGCTGCCGGCCGCGCGTCCCGCCATGGGCTTCGGCGACGAGCCGGCACGCGAGGACAGCAACACCCGCCAGTTGTTCCGCAAGCGCCTGCGCGAAGGCCAGCTGGACGACAAGGAAATCGACATCGAGGTGGCCGACAACCCGGCCGGCGTGGAGATCATGGCCCCGCCCGGCATGGAGGAGATGACCAACCAGTTGCAGAACCTGTTCTCCGGCATGAGCAAGGGCAAGAAGAAGACCCGCAAGCTGAAGGTCGCCGAGGCCCTGAAGCTGATCCGCGACGAAGAGGCGGTGCGCCTGGTCAACGAGGAAGAGCTCAAGGCACGCGCCCTGGAGGCGGTCGAGCAGCACGGCATCGTCTTCATCGACGAGATCGACAAGATCGCCAAGCGCGCCAACGCCGGCGGCGCCGACGTCTCCCGCGAGGGCGTACAGCGCGACCTGCTGCCACTGATCGAGGGCTGCACGGTGAACACCAAGCTGGGCATGGTCAAGACCGACCACATCCTGTTCATCGCCTCCGGCGCCTTCCACCTGAGCAAGCCGAGCGACCTGGTTCCCGAGCTGCAGGGCCGCCTGCCGATCCGCGTGGAGCTCAAGGCCCTCAGCCCGAACGATTTCGAGCGCATCCTCACCGAGCCGCATGCCTCGCTCACCGAGCAGTACCGCGAGCTGCTGAAGACCGAGGGACTGGCCATCGAGTTCGCCGAGGACGGCATCAAGCGCCTTGCCGAGATCGCCTGGCAGGTCAACGAGAAGACCGAGAACATCGGTGCCCGCCGCCTGCATACGCTGCTCGAGCGGCTGCTGGAAGAGGTCTCGTTCAGCGCCGCCGACCTGGCCAGCGAGCATAGCGACAAGCCGATCCTGATCGATGCCGGCTACGTCAACAGCCACCTCGGCGAGCTGGCCGAGGACGAGGACCTGTCCCGCTACATCCTTTGACCACCGCCGCCGCCACGGCCAGCACCGTGGCGGCGGGCCGCGCGGTCCCGAACCGGGGTATCCTTGTACTCCGCCCTTCCGCGAGTCCGATGCGATGCGTATCCCTTCCGCCATCCAGCTGCACAAAGCCTCGAAGACCCTGACCCTGCGCTACGGCGAGGACAGCTACGACCTGCCCGCCGAGTTCCTCCGCGTTCATTCGCCCTCGGCCGAGGTCCAGGGCCACGGCAACCCGGTATTGCAGTACGGCAAGCTGAACGTCGGCCTGGTCGGCGTCGAACCCGCCGGCCAGTACGCACTGAAGCTGAGCTTCGACGACGGCCACGACAGCGGCCTGTTCACCTGGGACTACCTGTACGAGCTGGCGACCCGCAAGGACCAGCTGTGGGCCGACTACCTGGCGGAGCTGGCCAGCGCCGGCAAGTCGCGCGACCCCGACGAGTCGGTCGTCAAGCTGATGCTCTGAAGCGCCGGGCCGAGTGCCCCTTCGCGGCACACGGCATCCTGGCGATTTTTCCCCGCTGCCCCGAACGAGGGCACGTCATTTGCAACATTCGCCCCGCAGACTGCCAGACCAGACATCCGGTCGGCGCGGTCGCCACGGCGAATGTCCTACCCTGCACGGCAGCAACGCTCTAGTCCGCAGGTCGGCCGCTCGCCGGGCCAGCCACGCCGGCCACCGATGCTTCTGCCAGCTTGCACGCCAGCGGAAACTCGCGTAACCAAGGCGGTGCAGCCCCTTGTCCGGGTTCCCTTCCCTGACGTGCGTCCGCCCCGCCCTGAAACGTGCGGGTGGGCTGGTAGTCGAGCAGTAGCCGGCCGGACACCTGGTCCCCGGTTTCGTTGCGGTCCCCTGTTTCGCCTCGAACAATGGAGCGTTGCCGATGAGTCAAAAGAACAATAACGAGCTTCCCAAGCAAGCCGCGGAAAACACGCTGAACCTGAATCCGGTGATCGGCATCCGGGGCAAGGACCTGCTCACCTCCGCGCGCATGGTCCTGCTCCAGGCGGTGCGCCAGCCACTGCACAGCGCCAGGCACGTGGCGCATTTCAGCCTGGAGCTGAAGAACGTCCTGCTCGGCCAGTCGGAGCTGCGCCCAGGCGACGACGACCGGCGCTTTTCCGACCCGGCCTGGAGCCAGAATCCGCTGTACAAGCGCTACATGCAGACCTACCTGGCCTGGCGCAAGGAACTGCATAGCTGGATCAGCCACAGCGACCTGTCGCCGCAGGACATCAGTCGTGGCCAGTTCGTCATCAACCTGCTGACCGAGGCGATGTCACCGACCAACAGCCTGAGCAATCCGGCGGCGGTCAAGCGCTTCTTCGAGACCGGCGGCAAGAGTCTGCTGGACGGCCTCGGCCACCTGGCCAAGGACCTGGTGAACAACGGCGGGATGCCGAGCCAGGTGGACATGGACGCCTTCGAGGTGGGCAAGAACCTGGCCACCACCGAGGGCGCCGTGGTATTCCGCAACGACGTGCTGGAACTGATCCAATACCGGCCGATCACCGAGTCGGTGCACGAACGCCCGCTGCTGGTGGTGCCGCCGCAGATCAACAAGTTCTACGTCTTCGACCTGTCGCCGGACAAGAGCCTGGCGCGCTTCTGCCTGCGCAACGGCGTGCAGGCCTTCATCGTCAGCTGGCGCAACCCGACCAAGTCGCAGCGCGAATGGGGCCTGACCACCTATATCGAGGCGCTCAAGGAGGCCATCGAGGTAGTCCTGTCGATCACCGGCAGCAAGGACCTCAACCTCCTCGGCGCCTGCTCCGGCGGGATCACCACCGCGACCCTGGTCGGCCACTACGTCGCCAGCGGCGAGAAGAAGGTCAACGCCTTCACCCAACTGGTCAGCGTGCTCGACTTCGAACTGAATACCCAGGTCGCGCTGTTCGCCGACGAGAAGACCCTGGAGGCCGCCAAGCGTCGCTCCTACCAGTCCGGCGTGCTGGAGGGCAAGGACATGGCCAAGGTGTTCGCCTGGATGCGCCCCAACGACCTGATCTGGAACTACTGGGTCAACAACTACCTGCTCGGCAACCAGCCGCCGGCGTTCGACATCCTCTACTGGAACAACGACACCACGCGCCTGCCCGCCGCGCTGCACGGCGAGTTCGTCGAACTGTTCAAGAGCAACCCGCTGAACCGCCCCGGCGCCCTGGAGGTCTCCGGCACGCCCATCGACCTGAAGCAGGTGACTTGCGACTTCTACTGTGTCGCCGGTCTGAACGACCACATCACCCCCTGGGAGTCGTGCTACAAGTCGGCCAGGCTGCTGGGCGGCAAGTGCGAGTTCATCCTCTCCAACAGCGGCCACATCCAGAGCATCCTCAACCCACCGGGCAACCCCAAGGCACGCTTCATGACCAATCCGGAACTGCCCGCCGAGCCCAAGGCCTGGCTGGAACAGGCCGGCAAGCACGCCGATTCGTGGTGGCTGCACTGGCAGCAATGGCTGGCCGAACGCTCCGGCAAGACCCGCAAGGCGCCCGCCAGCCTGGGCAACAAGACCTATCCGGCCGGCGAAGCCGCGCCCGGAACCTACGTGCATGAACGATGAAAAGCGACCAGCCTGAAGAACTGCCGCAGGAGCGATCCGCGGCCTCCGCCGACGAAACCCCGCCAGCGCCTCCGGCGCGGCCCCGCGCCGCGCGGAAGCCGGCCAGGCCCCGTATCGCCGAGCCCGCGGCTGCGCCGCCGAGGACCCCGAGCATGCCCCAGCCCTTCGTCTTCCGGACCATCGACCTCGACGGCCAGACCATCCGCACCGCAGTGCGGCCGGGCAAGGAAGGAAGCACTCCGCTGCTGATCTTCAACGGCATAGGCGCCAACCTGGAACTGGTATTCCCCTTCGTCCAGGCGCTCGACCCGGAACTGGAGGTGATCGCCTTCGACGTTCCCGGCGTCGGCGGTTCCTCGACGCCCAGCGTGCCCTACCGCTTTCCCGGCCTGGCCAAGCTGGCGGCGCGGATGCTCGACTACCTGGACTACGGCCAGGTCAACGCGATCGGCGTGTCCTGGGGCGGCGCGCTGGCCCAGCAGTTCGCTCACGACTATCCGGAACGCTGCAAGAAGCTGATCCTCGCCGCCACTTCGGCTGGCGCGGTGATGGTGCCAGGCAAGCCGAAGGTACTGATGCGCATGGCCAGCCCGCGGCGCTACATCCAGCCCTCCTATGGCGTACACATCGCACCGGACATCTACGGCGGGGCCTTCCGCCGCGACCCCAAGCTGGCCATGGCGCATGCCAGCAAGGTGCGTTCGTCGGGCAAGCTGGGCTACTACTGGCAATTGTTCGCCGGGCTCGGCTGGACCAGCATCCACTGGCTGCATAGGATCCGCCAGCCGACCCTGGTGCTGGCCGGCGACGACGACCCGATCATCCCGCTGATCAACATGCGCGTGCTGGCCTGGCGCATTCCCAACGCCGAACTGCACGTGATCGACGACGGCCACCTGTTCCTGGTGACCCGCGCCGAATCGGTGGCGCCGATCATCATGAAGTTCCTCGCCGAGGAGCGCCGCCGCGCCGTCATGCACCCTCGTCCGTTCCTGCCCAAGACCGGCTGAACTGCTGCGCGGGCAACACCAGGGCAGCAGACACTGCTTCGTCATGGTGCAGGTGCATAGTCAATGTTCCGCAACGGCGCATGGCGCCTGGCTTCGCCGCGACAGCGCAAGCTCTGCGACGCCCCTC
Source organism: Pseudomonas sp. 2VD (assembly GCF_005503585.1). NCBI lineage: Bacteria > Pseudomonadati > Pseudomonadota > Gammaproteobacteria > Pseudomonadales > Pseudomonadaceae > Pseudomonas > Pseudomonas sp. 2VD. Next base: position 2,637 of record NZ_SCND01000269.1, on the reverse strand, counting down.
CCGGCGTTGTGGTACAGCGCTTGCTGCCCCACTGTCGGGCGGCATCCTCCCTGTTCAGGCAGGTGTGCGGTTCTGCCCCGGGTGAAACGGAATTCACAGGCTATAACTGAGTATTCCGAGCCAGGGGACTATCGCCCATGGCATCCAGACTGTGGTCCTACGACGGAGTGTGGTCCATGCGAGAAAAACAGGAATCGGGTAGCGTGCCGGTGCCCGCCGAGTTCATGAGTGCGCAGAGCGCCATCGTCGGCCTGCGCGGCAAGGACCTGCTGACGACGGTCCGCAGCCTGGCCGTCCACGGCCTGCGCCAGCCGCTGCACAGTGCGCGGCACCTGGTCGCCTTCGGAGGCCAGTTGGGCAAGGTGCTGCTGGGCGACACCCTGCACCAGCCGAACCCTCAGGACGCCCGCTTCCAGGATCCATCCTGGCGCCTCAATCCCTTCTACCGGCGCACCCTGCAGGCCTACCTGGCGTGGCAGAAGCAACTGCTCGCCTGGATCGACGAAAGCAACCTGGACTGCGACGATCGCGCCCGCGCCCGCTTCCTCGTCGCCTTGCTCTCCGACGCCGTGGCACCCAGCAACAGCCTGATCAATCCGCTGGCGGTAAAGGAACTGTTCAATACCGGCGGGATCAGCCTGCTCAATGGCGTTCGCCACCTGCTCGAAGACCTGGTGCACAACGGCGGCATGCCCAGCCAGGTGAACAAGACCGCCTTCGAGATCGGCCGCAACCTCGCCACCACGCAAGGCGCGGTGGTGTTCCGCAACGAGGTGCTGGAACTGATCCAGTACAAGCCGCTGGGCGAGCGCCAGTACGCCAAGCCCCTGCTGATCGTGCCGCCGCAGATCAACAAGTACTACATCTTCGACCTGTCGCCGGAAAAGAGCTTCGTCCAGTACGCCCTGAAGAACAACCTGCAGGTCTTCGTCATCAGTTGGCGCAACCCCGACGCCCAGCACCGCGAATGGGGCCTGAGCACCTATGTCGAGGCCCTAGACCAAGCCATCGAGGTCAGCCGCGAGATCACCGGCAGCCGCAGCGTGAACCTGGCCGGCGCCTGCGCCGGCGGGCTCACCGTGGCCGCCTTGCTCGGCCACCTGCAGGTGCGCCGGCAACTGCGCAAGGTCAGTAGCGTCACCTACCTGGTCAGCCTGCTCGACAGCCAGATGGAAAGCCCGGCGATGCTCTTCGCCGACGAGCAGACCCTGGAGAGCAGCAAGCGCCGCTCCTACCAGCATGGCGTGCTGGACGGGCGCGACATGGCCAAGGTGTTCGCCTGGATGCGCCCCAACGACCTGATCTGGAATTACTGGGTCAACAACTACCTGCTCGGCAGGCAGCCGCCGGCGTTCGACATCCTCTACTGGAACAACGACAACACGCGGCTGCCCGCGGCGTTCCACGGCGAACTGCTCGACCTGTTCAAGCACAACCCGCTGACCCGCCCGGGCGCGCTGGAAGTCAGCGGGACCGCGGTGGACCTGGGCAAGGTGGCGATCGACAGCTTCCACGTCGCCGGCATCACCGACCACATCACGCCCTGGGACGCGGTCTATCGCTCGGCCCTCCTGCTGGGCGGCCAGCGCCGCTTCATCCTGTCCAACAGCGGGCACATCCAGAGCATCCTCAACCCTCCCGGAAACCCCAAGGCCTGCTACTTCGAGAACGACAAGCTGAGCAGCGATCCACGCGCCTGGTACTACGACGCCAAGCGCGAAGAGGGCAGTTGGTGGCCGGTCTGGCTGGGCTGGCTGCAGGAGCGCTCGGGCGAGCTGGGCGACCCTGACTTCAACCTTGGCAGCGCCGCGCATCCGCCCCTCGAAGCAGCCCCGGGCACCTACGTGCATATACGCTGAAAGACCCGGCCCGGGCGCCTGGAGCCGGGCACCTCGATCCCCAGAAGAAGTCCGGATGAAGACACGCGACCGTATCCTCGAATGCTCGCTGTTGCTGTTCAACGAACAGGGCGAACCCAACGTCTCGACACTGGAAATCGCCAACGAACTGGGCATCAGCCCGGGCAATCTCTACTACCACTTCCATGGCAAGGAACCGCTGGTGATGGCGCTGTTCGAGCGGTTCCAGGCCGAGTTGGCGCCGCTGCTCGATCCGCCCGAGGAGGTGCGCCTGGGCGCGGAGGACTACTGGCTGTTCCTGCATCTGATCGTCGAGCGCCTCGCCCACTACCGCTTCCTGTTCCAGGACCTGTCCAACCTGACCGGGCGCCTGCCACGGCTGGCTCGCGGCATCCGTACCTGGCTCGGCGCGCTGAAGCGGACCCTGGCCACCCTGTTGGCCCGCCTAAAGACCGACCGGCAGTTGCGCAGCGATGCGCCGGCACTCGGGCAACTGGTCGAACAGATCACCCTGACCCTGCTGTTCTCCCTGGATTACCAGCGGGTACTGGGCAGCAAGGGCGAGGTGCGCACGGTGGTCTACCAGATCATGATGCTGGTCGCCCCGCATCTGCGCAGCGAGGCCCAACGCTCGGCGGAAAGCCTGGCGCAGCGCTACCTGGGACCGGAATGAAAAACGCCCGGCGAGTGCCGGGCGTGTGCGTTGCCGCCAGGACTCAGCCCTGGCTGCTCGGCGTCGCCGGAGCGTTCGCTGCCGGAGCGCTGGCAGCCGGTGTGG
>NZ_SCND01000268.1:0-8626 GCF_005503585.1 Pseudomonas sp. 2VD | reverse complement strand
GTCATCGTCGGTACCTCCGCCGGCGCCATCAACGCCGTTGGCCTGGCTTGCGGCGCCCTGCAATTCCGCCAGGCGATCCAGCGCCTGACCGCGGTCTGGCAGGGATTCCGCACCGAACATGTCTATCGCAGCGACTGGCCGGGCGTGACGCGCCAGGCCTCGCGCTTCCTCGGCCATAGCCTGCTCGGCCTGGGGCGGCGGGTGCCGGTGGCGTTGCTGGACAACCGGCCGTTGCATGAGCTGCTGGCACGTGAGCTGGATTTTTCCGGGATTCATGCGGCGGTGCGCCAGCGCCAGTTGCGCGCGGTGGCGGTGACCGCGTTCGGCTACGAGTCGGGGCAGGCGGTGACCTTCTACCAGGGGCGCGCGACCATCGATCCCTGGGTACGCCATCGGCGCCTGGGCATTCCCACCCGCCTGGAGCTTCGGCACCTGCTGGCCAGCGCGGCGATCCCGCTGCTGTTCCCGCCGGTGCGGATCAACCGCGAATACTTCGGCGACGGCGCGGTGCGTTCCCAGGCGCCCATCAGCCCGGCGTTGCACCTGGGCGCCACGCGGGTGCTGGTGATCGGCGTCAGCGGCAACCCGGCAACCGGTGGCGACAGTGCCATGACCGGCCTGCCGCCGTCCGACCGACCGCCGAGCCTGGCGCAGATCGGCGCCCACCTGTTGAACAGCACCTTCATCGACAGCCTGGAAGGCGACATCGAGCAGTTGCAGCGGATGAACCAGATCGGCCAGTTGGTGGCGCCGGAGGTGCGCCGCCAGGCGGGTGGGCTGGAGCCGGTGGAGGTATTGCTGGTGTCGCCGAGCCGGCCGCTGGACGAGATCGCCGCGCGGCACTACCGGGAGCTGTCGCGGGTGCTGCGGCTTTTCCTGCGCGGTCCCGGAGCGACCCGCGCCAGCGGGGCGGGGGTATTGAGCTACCTGTTGTTCGAGCGCGGCTATTGCAGCGAACTGATCGAACTGGGCTACCACGATGCGATGGGCAAGCGGGCGGAACTGGAGCGCTTCCTGCGGATCGAGCGGTAAACCTTATTCAGGACGGGACAGGCGGAAGGAAAAAGCCGCCCCGAAGGGCGGCTCGCGCACGGCTCAGACGGCCAGGACACCGTCGCGATAGTCGCGTAGCGCCTGCTCGATTTCCTCGCGGCTGTTCATCACGAACGGACCGTACTGGACGATCGGCTCGCGCAACGGCTTGCCGGCGAGCACCAGTACCCGCGCGCCGGCTTCGCTGCGCAGGCTCAGTTCCCCTTCTTCGGACAGCCGAGCCAGGCGATTGGTGGCGATTTCCACCGGGCGTTCGCCTTCCACCGTCAGGCTGCCTTCGTAGACGTACAGCAGCACGCGATGGCCGTCCGGCAGGCGCGGGGCGATGCGGCCGCCGGCAGGCAGTTGCAGGTCGTAGTAGTGCGGCTCGGTGTCCGGCCTTTCCACGGCGCCGATCTGCTGCGCCTGGCCGTCGTCGAAGCGACCGGCGATCACCGTGACCTTCACGCCTCCGGCGGTTTCCAGGCGCGGCACGTCTTCCGGCTCGATATCGCGATAGCCGGCCGGAGCCAGCTTGCTCTTCGCCGGCAGGTTGACCCACAGCTGGAAGCCACGCATCGCGCCTTCCACCTGTTCCGGCATCTCGCTGTGGATGATGCCGTGGGCGGCGGTCATCCACTGTACGCCGCCGGGCTTGAGCAGGCCGCGATTGCCGAGGTGGTCTTCGTGGCGCATACGCCCTTCGAGCATGTAGGTCACGGTCTCGAAGCCGCGGTGCGGGTGCGAAGGGAAGCCGGCGACATAGTCGTCCGGGTTCTGGGTATCGAACTGGTCGAGCATCAGGAACGGATCGAAGCGTTCCGGGGACGGGCCGCCGATCACGCGGGTCAGGCGGACGCCGGCGCCATCGGAGGCGGGGTGGCCGGTATGCAGTTCGAGGACATCACGGTAGCGGGTCATGGGAACCTCCTGGTTCGTGTATGGCTCGATGATAGTCCTCTCTGGTCGATATATGGTTGCGAGTTTTATGTAATTCCTATCGATTTATTGAATCGTTATGAGGAAAAGAAACCGCCGCACAGGGCGACGGTTCTTCGTCTCACTCGGCGATCTGCAGCTTGCGCGCCTCGGTATAGATGTAGCGCAGTTTCTCGTACTCGAACGGCGAGTTCATCTGGCCGTAGCGGAAGCTGGTGTTGTAGCGCCTGTCCACCACGCGCAGGGCGGTGATCTCCGGGTGGTCGCCGCTGGCCTGGGGAACGTTGAGGTAGTTCACCTGGTATTCGCCGACGTAGTCCACCACCAGTCCGCCGGTGTCGCGCAGGTTGGACGGGCCGAGGATTGGCAGCATCAGGTAGGGGCCGCCGCCCACGCCGTAGAAGCCGAGGGTCTGGCCGAAATCCTCGCTGCGCTTGTGCAGGCCCATCTTGGTCGCCGGGTCCCACAGGCCGAGCACGCCGAAGGTGGTGTTGAACAGCAGCCGCGCGGTGGTTTCCATCGCCGCCTTGCCCTTCAACTGGGCGAGGTTGTTCAGCAGGTTGGGCACGTCGCCGAGGTTGTCGAAGAAATTGCTCACGCCGCTGCGGACGAAGTGCGGGGTGACGTACTCGTAGCCTCGTACCACGGGCAGGAACACCCACTCGTCGAAGCGATAGTTGAAGTGGTAGACCCGGCGGTTCCAGGATTCCCAGGGATCGTACATGTTCAGTGCGTCGAGGGTGGCGCGCTCGAATTCGCGTTGATCCAGGCCGGGATTGAACTTGAGTTGGTCCAGCGGACGGCTGAAACCGTCGCCGTCGAGCTGACGTGGCGGCATTTCGACCGGCGCGGCGGCCTCGTCGGCCTGGGCGCTGGCGGCTGCGCTCAGCAGAAGGGCGAACATCCAGTGTGCGGTTCGGCTCATCGATCAGTTTCCTGCCTGCTGGGTGAGGGCCGCGCTGGCGACCTGGGTCTGTCCGGCGGCGGGCGTGGCGAAGAAGTCCAGCATGTCCTGCGCGTTGACCTTGTAGTTGAGGTTGCCGCAGTGACCGCCATAGGGATAGACGGTCAGGCGTTCGCCGAAGGTCCGGCGAAGGAAGCCGAGGTCGCCCGGGCCGAGGATGACGTCGTCGGCGTTGTGCATCACGGCGATCTTCGGGCTGTCGTGCAGATAGTCCTGCAGCTTGTAGAGGCTGACCTGGTTGACCAACTGGGTCAGGCTGCCGCCGTCGTAACGGGCTCGCCACATCGGGATCAGTTGCTCAGTCATGTAGCACTCGAAGTCGCACTGCAGCGCGCGCTTGAAGAAGGGCTCCAGGCTGGTGCCTTCGTTGATCGGGTAGTTCGGCGGGGTGATCAGGCCGCGACGGTTGACCAGGTCCGAGGTGAAGGCGATGTCGGCGGCGGAGAAACGGAACGAGGTGCCGATCAGCATGGCCATTTCCTCGTTGCTCAGGCGCTGCTTCGACTGCTGGAAGTCGTAGAGCATGGCGTCGTTGATGTCGACGTAGCCTTTCTGCCGGAAGTAGCGGGTCAGCTTGCTCAGCACCACCTCGTAGAAGGTGCGCGAGTCGGTGATGCCCTTGACCTGGGTTTCCACCAGTTTGTCGAGGTTGCTCACCGAGGTGTAGAGGTTCACCGGTGGATTGAGCAGCAGCACCTTCTTGAAGTTGAAGCTCTGGCGGCTTTCGTCGAGGTGGCTGACGAACGCGGCGTTCAGCGCCCCCAGGCTATAGCCGGTGAGGTAATAGTCGGTCACCGGCAGGTCGCGCTGCTGCGCGCGCACCGCCTGCATCACCCGGTACAGGTCATCGGCGTCGTCGCTGGAAAAGCCCGGTGTGGCGAAGCGCGAGGCGCTGGCCATGAAGTCCCAACTGGTCGGCGAGGACAACTGCACCACGTGGTAGCCGGCCTGGTAGAAGAGCTTCTTCAGGTATTCCGGGTAGCTGCTGGCATAGTGCGCGCCAGTCCCGGCGATGATGAAGATCAGCGGCGCCGCATGATCCTGGCGGGCCAGGCGGTAGCGCAGCTTCTTCACCGGCCAGAAGTTGTCCGGCAGGGCGAACTCGCGCTCCGGGCGCAATTTCAGGCTGTAGTCCTTCTGGTCGATGTCCTCGCTGTGCGGAAGCTCGGGACGCAGTTCCGGCGGCGTGGTGGCGATGGTCGCCTCGAACGGGTTGGTCAGTGGATAGCCGTAGCTCGCGGCGTCCACGTCCCGGGCCTGCGCCAGATTGGCACAACCGAGGGCGAGGCCGCCGAGCAGGGCAGCGAAACGGAGGAAGTGGGGCATCGGGGGAATCCCTTCGAGGGAAAAGTACTGAGTGAATATACTGCCGCTATGACAACTGCAAGCCTCAGTAGTGCAGTGGGTTATTGCAGCCAGCGTTCCAATCGGTCTTTCCCGCCTCTTGCCGTGCCTCGCGAATATCCCTTCAGGCGTGGCGGTGCAGCCAGCCGTGGGCGCTAGCCGGGCGCGGCGCGCCGTCTTTCTCGAAGCGTTTCCAGATCTTCTCGTGGAAGTAGAAACCGACCGAGTTGCACAGCGGCTCGACCGCCGCCACCAGCCCGCCGACCGCTATGCTGCCGGTCAGCGCGTAGGCCACGCTGAAGGCGATGATGAAATGCATGACGGTGAAAGTCAGGGTCTTGAGCATGGTGGCTCTCCTTTAACGAGAATCGTTCCTCTTTGTAGGGAGCCTATCCAGGCGGCCGGCCAAGCGGAAATCGGCCTGTCCAATCGAGAGCATAGAGCGCTTCGATCGCACCGTCGCGGAGCACATCCTTTGAGGGCCGCAGCGCAGTTCGGGACATGTCGTTATCGGGTGCGATGGGTGTCGTTCTCAGAGCAGTCCGCCGTCCGGGCGCGCCGATGATGGACGGCGGCACCGCAGAGTGCCGCGACCGCCGGGGAGCGTCCCCGGCGGCATAGAACAAGGGGTACGTCTGATGCGAATGATGCGACGACTGTTGTGCTGGAGTGCGGGCCTGGCAATGTCGGCGGCGGTGGGGATGGCGGCCGCGGCGGACAAGCCGGTGATCACCATCGGTTACGTGGACGGCTGGTCGGACAGCGTGGCGACCACCCATGTGGCCGCCGAGGTGATCCGCGAGAAACTCGGCTACGAGGTGAAGCTGATGCCGGTGGCGGCGGGGATCATGTGGCAGGGCGTGGCGCGCGGCAAGCTCGATGCCATGCTCTCGGCCTGGCTGCCGGGCACCCACGGTGCCTACTACGAGAAGATGAAGGATAAGGTGGTCAACCTTGCCATCAACTACCCGGACGCACGCATCGGCCTGATCGTCCCCGAATACGTGAGCGCCAACGGCATCGCCGACCTCCAGGCGCAGAAGGACGCTTTCGGCGGCCGCGTGGTGGGCATCGATGCCGGCGCCGGGGTGATGATCAAGACCGACGAGGCGATCAAGCAATATGGCCTCGACTACAAGCTGGTGGCCAGTTCCGGCAGCGGCATGATCGCCGAGCTGACCCGTGCCGAGAACGAGAAGAAGCCGGTGGTGGTGACCGGCTGGATTCCGCACTGGATGTTCGCCAAGTGGAAGCTGAAGTTCCTCGACGATCCGAAGAAGGTCTATGGCGATACCGAGCATGTCGACACCGTCGCCAACCCGGCGCTGGAGGCCAAGGCCAAGCCGGTCTGGGAATTCCTGAAGAAGTTCGGCTGGAAGGATGGCAACGAGGTCGGCCAGGTGATGCTGGCGATCCAGGAGGGCGCCAAACCCGAGGATGCGGCGAAGCAGTGGGTGGCGGCCAACCCGGGACGGGTCAAGGACTGGGTGCAGTAGCACGGCTGGTTCGATTGGGGAACGCCGTGCCCGGGCAACCGGGCACGGCGTTTTTCCTTGCCGAAGGCTGGCTCCGGAATCTGCCGGAAGGCCCGGGAATACCGGTCTAGAGCGGCTGGCGAAACGCTACGACTAAAGTCGTCTGGAGCGCTTGCACCAGCGTCCTACAGTGGATATCGACGACATTCCGCGTCACCCCGCTGTGAGGATAAAAACAATGAACGACAGCATCTACCAGCGGATTGATACCAATCCGCGCTTCAAGGAGTTGGTGGCCAAGCGAGAGCGTTTCGCCTGGATACTTTCTTCGATCATGCTTGGCCTCTACGTGATATTCATCCTGCTGATCGCTTTCCAGCCGCAGCTGCTGGGCGCGCGTATCAATCCCGATTCGTCCGTGACCTGGGGCATCCCGATGGGTGTCGGACTGATCCTTGCCGCGTTCATCCTGACCGGCCTGTACGTGCGTCGCGCCAACGGCGAGTTCGACAGCCTGAACCAGGAAATCCTCAAGGAGGCGCAGCAATGATCGCTCGTCTCCTTGCCGCGCTCGGCCTTGCGGCCTTCGCTCCGGCCCTCTGGGCCGACGCGCTGACCGGCGACGTGCAGCGCCAGCCGCTGAACGTCTCGGCCATCGTCATGTTCGTCGCCTTCGTCGGCGCGACCCTCTGCATCACCTACTGGGCATCCAAGCGCAACCGCTCGGCGGCCGACTACTATGCCGCAGGCGGCCGCATCACCGGCTTCCAGAATGGCCTGGCGATCGCCGGCGACTACATGTCGGCGGCATCCTTCCTGGGTATTTCGGCGCTGGTCTTCACTTCCGGCTACGACGGCCTGATCTACTCGATCGGCTTCCTGGTCGGCTGGCCGATCATCCTCTTCCTCATCGCCGAGCGCCTGCGCAACCTGGGCAAGTACACCTTCGCCGACGTCGCCTCCTACCGCCTCAAGCAGAAGCAGATCCGCACCCTGTCGGCCTGCGGCTCGCTGGTGGTGGTGGCGTTCTACCTGATCGCGCAGATGGTCGGCGCCGGCAAGCTGATCGAGCTGCTGTTCGGCCTCAACTACCATGTCGCGGTGGTCCTGGTGGGCATCCTGATGGTGCTCTACGTGCTGTTCGGCGGCATGCTGGCGACCACCTGGGTGCAGATCATCAAGGCCGTGCTGTTGCTCTCCGGCGCCTCGTTCATGGCGATCATGGTGCTCAAGCACGTCAACTTCGACGTCAGCACGCTGTTCTCCGAAGCCATCAAGGTGCATCCGAAGGGCGAGGCGATCATGAGTCCGGGCGGCCTGGTCAAGGATCCGATCTCGGCATTCTCCCTGGGCTTCGCGCTGATGTTCGGCACCGCCGGGCTGCCGCACATCCTGATGCGCTTCTTCACCGTCAGCGACGCCAAGGAAGCGCGCAAGAGCGTGTTCTACGCCACCGGTTTCATCGGCTACTTCTACATCCTGACCTTCATCATCGGTTTCGGCGCGATCCTGCTGGTCAGCACCAACCCGGACTTCAAGGACGCCACCGGCGCCCTGATCGGCGGCAACAACATGGCGGCGGTGCACCTGGCCGACGCGGTGGGCGGCAGCCTGTTCCTCGGCTTCATCTCGGCGGTGGCCTTCGCCACCATCCTCGCGGTGGTCGCCGGGCTGACCCTGGCCGGGGCCTCGGCCGTCTCCCATGACCTGTACGCCAGCGTGTTCAAGGGCGGCAAGGCCAACGAGAAGGACGAGCTGCGGGTCTCGAAGATGACCACCGTGGCCCTGGGCGTGGTCGCCATCGTGCTCGGCATCCTCTTCGAGAAGCAGAACATCGCCTTCATGGTCGGCCTGGCCTTCTCCATCGCCGCCAGTTGCAACTTCCCGGTGCTGCTGCTCTCCATGTACTGGAAGAAGCTGACCACCCGCGGCGCCATGATCGGCGGCTGGATGGGCCTGATCACGGCGGTGGGCCTGATGGTCCTCGGCCCGACCATCTGGGTGCAGATCCTCGGCCACGAGAAAGCCATCTACCCGTACGAGTACCCGGCGCTGTTCTCGATGATCGTCGCCTTCGTCGGTATCTGGTTCTTCTCCATCACCGACAAGTCGGCGGCGGCCGACGAGGAGCGGGCGCGCTTCTTCCCGCAGTTCATCCGTTCCCAGACCGGCCTGGGCGCCTCTGGCGCGGTGGCCCACTAAGCGCTACGTGAAGGCGTAGCCCGAGGCGGCGGCCGGGTTTCCGGTCCGCCGCCTTTCGTTTCAGCGTCCCGGTCACAGCGAGATGAGCCATGCCTGACAGTTTCAACTTCGCCTCGCCGCCCTTCGACCAGTTGCGTCCCCATCAGCGCGAGACCCTCAAGCAGGCCCTCAGCGTAGGCTACTACGCGCCGGGGGAAACCTTGCTGGAGGCCGGTTCGGCGGTCCCCGGGCTGTTCGTCCTGCTCAAGGGCGTGGTCGAGGAGCGCGGCGACGACGGGCGGGTATTCGCCCAATACGCCGCGGACGACCTGTTCGACGTCCGCGGGCTGTTCTCCGGCAGCAGCAAGCACCGCTACCTGGCGATCGAGGAAAGCATCGTCTACGAGTTGCCGGCCAGTTGCTTCCACCAGTTGTGCGGGGAGAACCCGGGGTTCGCCCGCTTCTTCCAGGCCGACCTGGCGGCCAAGCGCCAGTTGGCCCAGCGCGACGGGCAGAACCTGGCCGAGTTCATCCTTACCCGCATCGCCCGCGAGCACTTGCTGCCGGCGCTGGAGGTGGAGGCCTCGCTGTCCCTCGGCGACGCCGCGCGCCTGCAATTGAGCCACGGCGCCGATGCCCTGCTGGTGCGGCTGGAGAGGGACGGGCCCGAGCTCGGCATCGTCACCCGCAC
>NZ_SCND01000267.1:0-8638 GCF_005503585.1 Pseudomonas sp. 2VD | reverse complement strand
TTCCGTGGTATTGGGGTGCTTGAGGAATTTCACCGCGCCCTGGTCGACGAACGAACTCAGCTGCCAGCCCGGAGCCAGGCTGTAGCGCAGCTCCGCACTGGCTTGCCAGCCTTCGTCGCCGTAGCCCTTGTAGCTGCCCAGGGGGAACGCCCGAACGCCGTAGGGGCCGCCCATGTCGAACTGTTCCGCGCTGTCGAGGTTGCCGCCGCTCCACTGGGCGTTGAGTTGGGCGAACAACTGCAGGCGGTCGCCCAGGTGCTGCAGGCGTACGGCGTTGAGCATGATCTTGTCGAAGCTGCCGGCGGTACCGATGGTGTAGCGGTCCAGCAGCCGCTCTTCGGCGGAGTCGATGGCGAGCTGGCCGTGGGCATAGGCCAGCGAGAAGCCGCTCTGTCCACCGCCGAACAAGCGGTCCTGGGCGTTTCCGCTGATGCTGGCGGTCCACAGGCGGATCTCCTTGCGGCTATGCCTCCCGGTACGCTCCTGGTCATCGCGAAGTCGCTTGTTTTCATATTGCAACTGGGTGGACAGGCTTAAGCTGCGGCTACGCAGCAGGGGCTGGCTGACGAACAGACTGTCGGTAATGGCCCGGCCATGGGCGTCCAGGCGCGAGAAGTCGCGTACCAGTCGATAGGTCGTCTCGGCGTGGGCCAGTCCGATGCGCGTGCCTCGGGAACCAAGGGGCAGTTGATAGGCTGCACGGTAGTAGCGTTGGTGCCGATCGCTGCCCAGCAGGCTCAGTCTCGCCTGGTCGCCCAGTCGCAGCGGGCTGTTGAAGTCGAGGGTGGTTCCCAGGCGATATTCCCCCATGTAGCGGCCGCCATGGTTGTCTGCCTCCAGCCTGCCGCCGACCAGCGGGCCGGGGCGGGCCTCGACGCGCAAGTCCGTGGTTCCCTGCGCCTGGCCCGGCAGCAGGGTGCCTTTGGCCTGGAGGCCGGGAATGTCGCTCAGGAGCAGAAGCGCACGCTCCAGCTCGGAGCCCTGGACCGCGGTATCTCGTTCGAGTGCGCTCAAGGGGCGGAGTAGAACGCGGTCCAGCGTTCGGGACGTGTTGTGCAGTTCGATCCTGCCGTAGCGTCCCTCGAGCACTTCGATGCGTACCGTTCCATCCTGGATTTCCTGTGCCGGGAGGAAGGCGCGCGCCAGCACATATCCCTTTTCCCGATAGAAATCGCCGATGCGGGCGGCGGCGGCGTGCAATTGGCTCAGATTGAGTTCCTGGCCCGGCAGGTCGTGCAGGAGCGCCAGCAGGCGTCGATCGTCGAACTGCCTGTTGCCGCTGAGTTGGAAGCGCTTGACCAGCACCGTCGGGCCGCCCTCTTCGGCAGCCCGTGATACGCCGTCCTCGGGGCTGGGGCGCTCGGCGTCCAGTTCCACCGGCGCGGGCAGGTTCAGGCGTCGGCTTTCCACGTCACGCAGCGCCTGCCCCGCATCCGGGGCGGCACTGGCAAGGCAGGACGACAGCATGGCCATTCCCATGAGGCCCGTACGGAGCAACGGTCCGGCCCTGAGGGATGGAACGATCGAAGTGGAATTGCCGGAAGGCTTTGGGGAGGGCGGCGGGAAAGAAAGGCTAGCCTGGTTACGCGGAAAAGCTGGATGCATGGTCAATCGGCCCGGAGCGCGGTTCTTGCAGGGAAAAGAAGCCGATATCCGCAGGCATGTGCAGAACGATCGGTTTCAAGGCGGAGAATCGAGTGGGCGATAGCCTGGGGCGAGGCTGAAACGGCGACAATCGTAGTTTTCTGGCGTTGGCCGGTAGAACTTCTTGGTTTTCGTAGGGGACTGGGAGGACTGCTGTAGGAAAAAACTCCGGTGATAACGGGCTCGGCTGCGGAAGCGGCGGAAACAGTGGGGCGGAAGTAGCGGCTGAGCGCGATTCCGTATCGCGACCGTGGCGGTCATGATCAAAGCGCCTGTCCGACTATCGCCCGCCGTTCGGTCTGGCGGCTGGAGCATAGGCAGGACGCAGCGCTAGAATTCCGTCTCGGTTTACGGTCCCTCTCAGGCTGAGCATCAACGGCGTGTGTCTTTCGGTTCTTTTTCGCGGCGTTCACCCATGACCGGCACCAAGCCCACAACGCCCGTAGCCCGCTATTTCCACCAAGAGGCGCAACGGCGCGGCTATGTGCTGGACGCGGCCCAGGGCAATGCCATTCTTCATCTCGATCGATTGGCGGAGCGCTTGCGTCGAGGTCCGGCGCTATTCCGGCAAGCGCCGCGCAGCCTCTACCTGTGGGGGCCGGTCGGGCGCGGCAAGAGCTGGCTGATGGATGGCTTCTTTCGCAGCGCCGATTTGCAGGGCCTGCGCCGGACGCATTTCCATGCGTTCTTTCGCCAGCTTCATGACGGCATGTTCCGCCGCCAGGGGCGGCCCGATGCCCTGGGCGGTGCGCTCGACGAACTGCTAGGAGATTGCCGGCTGCTTTGCTTCGACGAATTCCATGTCCACGACATCGGCGACGCGATGCTGATAACACGCCTGTTCAGGGAGCTGTTCCGCAGGAAGATCACCCTGGTCTGTACCTCCAACTACGCGCCGCGGCAACTGCTGCCCAATCCGCTCTACCACGAACGCTTCCTGCCGGCGATCCGGTTGATCGAGACGCGCATGGAAGTGTTGGAAGTAGCCGGCGCCCGGGACTACCGGACGGTTTCGCCGCGGCAGGAGATCGCTTCCGGTTATGCCAGCGGCGGGTATTGCTGGCCAGCCTCATGCGCTTGCCTGGACGAGCTGGGCTTGTCCGCGCCCGAGCCCTCGCAACGCGTGACCCTGCAAAGCGGCGCGAGGACGTTGCAGGCGCGCGCGGTGTGCGGCGACCTGGTGTGGTTCGCCTTCGCCGACCTTTGCGAGGCGCCAACCGCGGTGATGGACTACCTTGCCCTCGGCGAACGCTTCTCTACCTGGGTGCTGGAGGGCGTACCGCCGATGGCGCGCTGTTCGGTCGCCGCCCAGCAGCGCTTCATCAATCTCGTCGACGTCCTTTACGACAATGACCGGCGTTTTTTCCTGAGTGCCGAAAAGGCGCTGCCGGACTTGGTCGAGGGCAGCGACCTGCCTGCGGACATGCAGCGTACCGCCAGTCGGCTGGCGCAGTTGCGCCAGCTTCGCTGTTGAAGGAACGCCCCGCGCCGACGGCAAACGGGGCGTAATGGCTCAGTGCAGCTTGAGGCGTGGCTCGGTGCTGCGCAGGCGGCCGCTAAGCATCAGCATCGCGGTGCGCAGCGGACCGTACAACGCCATCTGGTGCATGCGGTATAGCGATACGTAGAACATCCGCGCCAGCCAGCCTTCGAGCATGACGCTGCCCATCAGATTGCCCATCAGGTTGCCGACCGCGCTGAAGCGCGACAGCGAGATCAGCGAACCGTAGTCGCGGTAGTGATATTCGCCCAGCGGCTTGCCTTCGAGACGGGCACGCAGCGATTTCACCAGCAGCGAGGCCTGCTGGTGCGCGGCCTGGGCGCGTGGCGGCACGTTGCGCGGTTGCTCTCCCGGTTGCGCCGGCTGGGGACAGGCGGCGCAGTCGCCGAAGGCGAAGATGTCGTCGTCGCGGGTGGTCTGCAGGGTCGGGCGGACCACCAGTTGGTTGATACGGTTGCTTTCCAGGCCGTCGAGTTCCTTGAGGAAGGCCGGAGCACGGATGCCCGCCGCCCAGACCTTGAGCGTCGCCGGGACGAACTCGCCGTCGCCGGTCCAGAGGCCGTCCGCATCTACCTTGCTCACCGCGGAGCCGGTCATCACCCGTACGCCGAGCTTGCTCAGGGTCTGGTGTACCGGCTGGCTGATACGCTCGGGCAGCGCCGGCAGCACCCGTGGGCCGGCTTCGACCAGGCTGATGTGCAGGTCTTCCGGGCGGATCCGGTCGAGCCCGTAGGCGGCCAGCATCTGCGCGGCGTGGTGCAGTTCCGCAGCCAGTTCGACGCCGGTGGCGCCGGCGCCGATGATGGCGATACTCACTGCGTTGTTGTTCGCGTCGTGCCCGGTATGCGCACGCAGGTACTGGCCGAGCAGCTG
The DNA here is from genome assembly GCF_005503585.1 of Pseudomonas sp. 2VD. Taxonomy (NCBI): domain Bacteria; kingdom Pseudomonadati; phylum Pseudomonadota; class Gammaproteobacteria; order Pseudomonadales; family Pseudomonadaceae; genus Pseudomonas; species Pseudomonas sp. 2VD. Next base: position 4,620 of record NZ_SCND01000267.1, on the reverse strand, counting down.
GCGGTGGAAGCGTTCGGCCTGGGCGCGGGTATCGAGGAAAATGCAGTGTTCCGCAGCGCCCTCGGTGCCGAAGTCGTTGGTGGTGCTGCCGACGGCGATCACCAGGGTGTCGTAGGCGATGTCGCGCTCGGGAACCAGTTCAACGCCATTCTCGTCCACCAGTGCGGCCAGGCGGACCCGCTTGCCGGCGCGATCCAGGCCCTGCATGCGGCCGAGCTGGAATTCGAAGTGGTTCCACTTCGCCTGGGCGACATAGTTCAGCTCGTCCTCGGAGGAGTTGAGCGAGCCGGCGGCGACTTCGTGCAGCAGGGGTTTCCAGATGTGGGTGAGGTTGGCGTCGACCAGGGTGACCTGGGCCTTGCCGCGTTTACCCAGGGTGCGGCCGAGACGGGTGGCGAGCTCCAGCCCGCCGGCGCCGCCGCCGACGATCACGATGCGATGGGACATGTGGATATCTCATAGTGGGAATTCCGTGAGGCGGTCGTCGGGAGCGTGGCTCGACCGGACGACTCAGGCCAGGTAGCTGAGGAGGCGGCTGAGCAGGCCCAGGCCGATGACCACGGCGAGCAGGACGAACATCAGGAACCACGGGCGGAACGGCGCACGCTCGACCTGGTGCAGCGGCGAGGCGAGGTACTGCTCGACCTTCTGCTGGTCTTCGGGGCTCAGTCGGCTGGACATGGCAGGCCTCCGTTTTCGATGTCGGTCATTCTAGACAGACAGGGTGCTCGATCACCAGCGGATCGTCGAGGCGGATCACTCCGCTGCCGATCACCCGCGCGGTGATGCCGCCCTGTTCGCGCACGCTTTTCAGCGTGCGGTGGTCGATGTGCTTTTCCAGGCGTCCGCAGGGTTGGTACCAGCCAGTGGTTTCCAGCAGCGCGCCGCCGAGGCGGAAGCGACGGTCCTTCAGGCTGAGCAGGTTGATGCCGGCGACGGCGATGTTGCGGCGCATCTCGTTGGGCAACAGCGGCCTGCCCAGCAGGGTACCGAGGGCCTCGATGTGTTCCCACTGCACCAGGGTGACCTGGCGCGGCGGGTGCGGGTGGTCGCCCGTCAGTCCCAGGCCGCGCCGTGCTTCCACCGCCTCCAGTTCCTGGATCGGCGCGCGGCTGCCGGAGCGCACGCCGATCCACTTCACCCGCCCTTCGCTCACAGGCCTACCCCGGCGTCGAACAGGATGCTGCGGCCGAGGTTGGCGCGCAGGAATTCGGGGGCGCCGGAGTGAGCGAAGAGCACCCGGGCAAAGGTCGGACCGACCATCGACAGCGAGCGCCAGCCTTGGCGCAGGTATTCGGTGGGCGGCGGGAAGGGCGTATTGAAATCGGGCACCGCGCGCTTCAGGTTGACGAAGGCCAGCAGGTCCAGTTCGCCGTGGTCGATGCCGCGCTCGCTATAGTTGTGCGCCTTCTTGCGCAGGGTTGGCGCCAGCCGTGCCTGCAGCTCGGCGGCGGCGATCCGTTGTGGCCGCTCTTCGCGGCGGATCAGTTGGCGCAGGCTGACGGCCTGGCGGCGACGGGTCAGTTCCTCGCGCCACTCCTCGTTCAGCCGGCGACCTTCATCGAGGACGAAGAACACCTCGAAGCCGGCACCCTTGAACAGGACGTCCGGCGGCTGTTCCCCGGGGGCGGCGAAATCCTCCTGGCGATAGGGCACGTTGAGGGCCTCGAGGAAGCGCTGGCAGACCCAGCGCTCGCGGTCCCATTTACGTGCGTTGGAGAGGAAGTCGTTGGCTTGTTCGGCCTGACGGGTGAGCAGGCGCAGATAATCCGCTTCGTTCATGGGCTCAGCTTAGTCTGCCGGTGGGCCCGCTTTCCAGCCCACAGGCGCTCCGGCTGCGACAATCCGTCCCGGAGCGCGCCAGCGGCGAGGCTCGGTGTACACTGCCGTTCCCCTTGGGCCGGAGCCGTTCCGATGCAACTTCGCAGCGTCATCGCCGCCGATCACCCGGCACTCTTCGCGCTGTGGTCGCGAACGCCAGGTATCCGCCTCCGTGCGGAGGACGCCTATCCCTTCTTCCTCGCCTACCTTCAACGCAACCCCGGGCTGAGCCTGCTGGTCGAAACCGAAGGGGAGGTGATCGCCTGCCTGATGGCCGGGCATGACGGTCGCCGTGGTTACCTCCAGCACCTGGTGGTCGATCCCGGTTATCGAGGGCTGGGGCTCGCGCGGCGGATGCTCGACGAGGTGTTGGCGCGTCTGGCGAGGGAGGGGATCGGCAAATCCCATGTCTTCGTCCTGGATGCCGCCGAGGAGGCCCAGGCATTCTGGCGAGCCCAGTCGGACTGGGAGCGGCGCAAGGACATCCAGGTATTTTCCACTCAGGAGGGACACGCGTGAAACGATTGCATTGGGTTCTGCTGGGCATGCTGCTGCCCGGCCTGGCGCTGGCCGTGGAGAAGGGCTCCACCCTGGAGCCCTGGACGTTGCAGGACCAGTTCGAAAAGGCGCACTCGCTGGACGACTCCACCCGGGTCCTGCTGGTGGCGCGGGACATGGACGGCTCGAAGCTGGTCAAGGCGGCGCTGGCGGAACGCCCAAAGGGCTATCTGGAGGCGCGCCACGCGCTGTTCCTGGCGGACATCAGCCGCATGCCGGCGCTGATTTCCCGGCTTTTCGCGGTGCCGGCCATGCGTGACTACAGTTATCCGGTGCTGCTCGATCGCGACGCGGCCATCGCTTCTCGCTATGCCTCGGACGAGGGCAAGGTGCTCTGGGTCAGGCTGGAGCAGCGCCGCGTGTTGGAAACCCGCCAGTTGGATTCGCCGGTGGCCCTGCGCATCGCCCTGGAACAACTGCAGCCGTGATCGCTGCCGAATTGCTGTCGGCGGAAAGCCTGGAACTGGGCTGGGCCATCTATGCGCCGCTGCTGCTGCTCGCCGCCTGGCGCGCGCCTTGGGTCGAGCTGGTCAGTGATACCCGCCGCCAGCACCTGGTGTTCGGTACCATGCTCGGGCTGTTCCTGCTCTGGCTGGTGCGCCGGGACTTCGAGTCGGGACTGTCCTTCCATTTCATCGGCATGACCGCCGTCACCTTGCTGCTCGACTGGCCGCTGGCGATCGTGGTGGGGCTGGTGGCGCAGCTGGGCTTGTGCCTGCTCGGTCGCCAGGATTGGCTGGCGATCGGCGTCAACGGCGTGCTGCTGGTGGCGATCCCCGCGCTGATCGCGGAGCTGGCGGCGTTGTTCGTGGAAAAGCGCCAGCCGCGCAATCTGTTCGTCTACATCTTCTGCTGCGGTTTCTTCCCGGCGGCCCTCACCGCGGTGGTGGTCCTGCTGCTCGGCCTTGGCGTGGTCTGGATCGACGGCCTTTTCCCGATGCCGCCCTGGCTGGAGGACTTCGCTGGTTACCTGTGGCTGATCATGTTCCCCGAGGCCTTCATCAACGGCACGGTGATCACCGGCCTGGTGGTCTACTACCCGGAGTGGCTGGAAACCTTCAATCGCACGCGCTACCTGCAGGCGCCCTGGAAGGACGAAGAGCGCAAGCCCTGATGACCAGTCATTCGCCAGGTTCATGGCGGGCGGCGGCTGACTTGCGTCAGTGTTTCGGACGAAGCTGGCCGCGATCCTGCCGTTTTCCCAGGTGAGGAGCGGAACATGGGTGTCCATGAATGGGCCCGAGAGGGCCTGCGAGAGTTGCTGTCGAAGAGCGACGAGGCGGACCGGGCAATGCGCCTGCGCGCGCTGCTCAGCGCAATCGTCGAACTGAACCGGGCGGAGCGCGATGCTGGCGACCTGGCCAGCGAACTGCAATTTCTTGCGGAGAATCTCGACGACCAGCGCGACTACGCTTTCATGCGTCCCTGAAGGAACGGACCTGCCGGATTGGCTGGCCCGTTGCGTTCAATGCTCGCGAGGCGGCAGGTCGGCGGAGAAGATGTCGTCTTCCAGGGTGTCGCCGGGGATCGCATGTTCCTCGGCGGCCCAGGCGCCGAGATCGATCAGCTTGCAGCGGTCGGAGCAGAAGGGGCGGTACTTGTTGTCGCTTTTCCATTCGACGGGCGCGCCGCAGGTCGGGCACTCCACGGTCAGGGGCTGGCTCATGCTCGGCCTCCTCGCAAGGTCAGGTAGAAGGCGTGCAGTCGTTCGACTTCACGCTGCAGGTGGGACAGGTCGCCGTCGTTGACCAGCACGTCGTCGGCGTGCTTCAAGCGCTCGTCGCGCCGGGCCTGGGCCTGGAGGATCGAGCGCACCTGCTCCTCGGAGACCTTGTCGCGAAGCATGGTGCGCTGTAGTTGCAGATGTTCCGGGGTATCCACCACCAGCACGCGCTGGGTCATCTGGCGCTGGCCGGACTCCACCAGCAGCGGCGAGACCAGGATGGCGTAGGGCGATTCGGCCCTGGCCAGGTACTGGACGATCTCCGCGCCGATCAGCGGGTGCAGCAATTGCTCCAGCCAGCGCCGTTCCTCCGGCGCCTGGAAGATCCGCTCGCGCAAGGCGGCGCGGTCGAGTTGGCCATCGGGCAGGAGGATGCCGTCGCCGAAGCGTTCGACGATCTTCGCCAGGGCCGGACGCCCCGGCTCCACCACCCAGCGGGCGGCATGGTCGGCGTCCACCAGGTGGACGCCGAGGGAAATGAAATGCTCGGCGGCTGCGCTCTTGCCGCTGCCGATACC
>NZ_SCND01000266.1:0-8842 GCF_005503585.1 Pseudomonas sp. 2VD | reverse complement strand
CGTTCAGACCGGTGGCCGTGATGATGATATCGGCCTTCAGTTCCGTGCCGGACTTGAGCCAGACGCTGGCGTACAAGGGCACGATGCTTTCCGGCGTACCCAACTTTGCCTTTGCGGTGGGCTATACCAACTCATCCTGGACGCTGAAAGTGTGCCTGCTGTGCGACCACTTCTGTCGCTTGCTGGGCTTCATGGACAGCCAGGGCCATAACGTCTGCGAGCCGAAGGCGCCGGATGGTGTCGAAACCCGTCCCCTGCTGGATTTCGGGGCCGGATATGTCCAGCGGGCATTGGATAGCATGCCGCGCCAGGGGCCTCGCGAGCCCTGGGTGATGTCGATGGATTACTTCCGTGACATCAAGCTTTTGCGCCGAGGGAAGGTCGCCGACGAATGCCTCCGGTTCAGCACGGTGCCTGACGCCTACCTGCACAGAAGCGTGGCGCTTCAGACTCAGGGCGGCGGGCGATGACTGCGGATCGGTTCTGCGAGCTACCGGGCAAGCGTAGCCTCTGCTATCGCAGCCACGGTCCGGAAACCGCGCCTGCGGTCATCCTCATCGTCGGCCTGGGGCTGCAATTGATCTATTGGCCTGAAGCGCTCATCGCCGGTCTGGTCGAGCGGGGCCTGCGCGTGATCACGCTGGACAACCGTGACTCGGGCAGGTCTTTCTTCACCGAGGTTACCCCGCCCACGACCCTGCAACAGTTCTTCCGTAAACCGACTGCGGGGTATGACCTGGGCGACATGGCCGACGATGTGATCGGCCTCATGGATGGCCTGCGCCTGGGTGCGGCGCACGTCGTAGGGATGTCGATGGGCGGCATGATCGCCCAGACACTTGCCGCTCGTTATCCGCAGCGAGTCATGAGCCTGGCGTCCATCTTCTCGACGACAGGATCGCTGCGAGTAGGCCAGCCAGCGTTCAAGACCATCTTGCAGCTTCTCCGGCGCCCTCCCCGGAACCAGCAGGAGAGCGTTCGCGACTATGTGGAGATCATGCGTTCCGTCGGTACGACGCTGGAATGGGACGAGCAGGCCCATCGCGACTACGCCATGCAAGCCTGGGAACGAGGCGGCGGGGAAGCGAGCAACCTCGGGATGGCGAGGCAGATCGGCGCCATCATCAACTCGGGCGACCGAACGCAGGAACTCCAGCGAATTCGCTGCAACACGCTGGTCATCCATGCTGAGAAAGACCTCATGGTCGCCACCAGCGGAGGCTTCGCCACGGCGGCGGCCATTCCCAGGGCACGCTTGGTGCTGTTGCCGGGAATGGGGCATGACTTCCCCGCCTGCCTGACAGGAACGCTGCTCTCCCTGCTCGCAGGCCAAATGCATTAGGACGGAACATCCCTTCAGGGGCGGGTGGGTGCCGCCCCTCTTTTTACACCTCGGGACTTGCATGGGGCTTTTCGAAGTTCGTGCTTATCCAGGCCCACATAAGACAAAAAGGTTCCCGGTTGATTCTCGACCGCAGAGCCATGCATCACACGCCGGGCCGTTGGTTCGCCCTGCGCGTGAATTCCTCCACTGCCGTTCAACAACGACAAAAATCGAGCAAGAGGTACGTATGGAATTCAAGTTCTTACTCCCCGCCAAAGTCGTGATGGGACCCGGCCTGCGTGAGCGCACCGGCGAATACCTGCGGGAACTCGGCATGGCGCATGTGCTGATCGTGACGGACGCCGGGGTAAAGGCCGCAGGCCTGTTGAATGGCGTGTATGCCAGCCTGAATGAGTGGGAGATCGCGTTCGACGAGATATCGGACGTCAAGGCAAACCCTCGCAGCGAAGACATCAACCAGGCGGCGCAGCTGTATCGCGGCAAAGGTATCCAAGGCCTGCTGGCCATCGGCGGCGGCAGCGCGATGGACGCGGCCAAGGCGATCAGCCTGCTGCTGACCCACGAGGGTCGGATCGAAGACTACGAGGGCTCTTTCACCCTCAGGCACGCCATCCCGCCTATCGTCGCCATCCCGACCACCGCCGGAACCGGCAGCGAAGTGACCTGTTTCTCGGTGATCACCGATACCGCCCGGCATTTCAAGATGAGCGTCCAGGATTACCGGGTGGGCCCCGTTCTGGCATTGCTCGACTCCCGCATTCTCGACACGCTGCCTGCATCGATTGCCGCCGCAACCGGCATGGATGCCCTCACCCACGCCATCGAAGCCTACACCTGCCGCGTGTCGAACCCGATCAGCGACGGGCTGGCGCTGCATGCCATCCGCCTGATCAGCCAATACCTCAGGCCCGCCGTACTGGAGCCGGGCAACCTGCATGCACGCGAGCAAATGCTGGTGGCCAGCCTGATCGCCGGCATGGCCTTCGGTAACGCGGACGTCGGCAGCGTGCACTGCATTTCCGAAGCCATCGGTGGCATGTACGACACGCCACACGGCGTGGGCAACGCGATCTTCCTGCCCTTCGTGTTCGGCCATAACCGCGACGCCGACATCACCCGCCACGCGCAGGTCGCCTATGCACTGGGTATCGACCCCAACCTCTCGCCGGCCGAGGCCGCCGAGGCCGCCGTTGGCTACCTGTTCCAGATGAGCAAGGACCTGGGCATCCCCCGCTTCGCCGAGGTGAAAGGCGTGCGCGAGGAAGACTTCCTGAGCATCGCCGAAAAGTCGAAGAAGAATTTCTCCGACGGCAGCAATGCCAAGCAAATGACGGTGGAAACCTACCGTGAAATCGTCGCCGCCGCTTACCACTACGTAGCGTGAAGGAGGCCAGTCATGAGCGAATCAATCGCCGGCGCTTCATTGAAGCGCACGCTGGGTCCGTTTTCCGTTCTGTTGTTCGGTCTGGCGTTCCTCGCTCCGTTGATCGTGTTCGGCACCTATGGCGTGATCACGCAGGCCAGCGGCAACACCACGGCGATGGCCTACCTGATCGCGGCAATCGGCGTGGTGTTCACGGCCTTGAGCTATGGCCGGCTGGTCAGGGTGTTCCCGGTCGCCGGTTCGGCCTACACCTATACCCGCAAGATGCTGAGCGCGAACCTCGGCTTCATGGTGGGCTGGGCCGCCCTGCTCGATTACTTCTTCATCCCGATGCTGATCTGGCTGCTCGGCGCCAGCTACCTCAACATGGCCTTTCCAGAGGTGCCGCAATGGGTGTGGATCATCGGCTTCATCGTCTCCACCTCGCTGCTTAATATCCTGGGCATCCAGGTCGCCAACCGCTTCAACGTGCTGTTGATGGTCGCGCAACTGGCCATCATCGTCGTGTTCATCAGCCTGTGCGTGCACTACATCGTCGCGGCCAACGGCCCTGGCGGGCTGCTGTCGGCCAAGCCGTTCTTCAACCCGGACGTGTCCTTCGCCACCAGCATGGCCGGCGCCGCCATTGCCGCGTACTCGTTCCTGGGCTTCGACGCGCTGTCCACGCTCAGCGAGGAGACCCGCGACCCGGACCGGACACTGCCGCGCGCGATCCTGCTGGTCGCATTGATCGGCGGCTCGGTCTACGTCGGCTCGTCGTACTTCATGTACCTGGCGCACCCCTCCCCCGCCTTCGAGCATGTGGACGGCGCCGCCTTCGAGATCGCCCGCATGATCGGCGGCGACCTGTTCTTCGGCGTGGTCCTGGCGGGGATCATCATCGCTCACTTCGCCGCAGGCATGTCGTTCCAGGCCAGCGTGGGCCGGCTGCTGTACGCCCTGGGGCGGGACAACCAACTGCCGCGCAAGCTGTTCGGTGCCCTGCATCCTCGCTACAAGACCCCGGCCTTCAACATTCTGCTCTGCGGCATTTTCGGCTGCGCGGGTTTTGCCCTGACGATCGCCACCGCGACGTCCCTGGTCAATTTCGGCGCGTTTCTCGCCTTCAGCGCAGTCAACCTTTGCGCGTTGCGGCTCTCCTTCGATACCCGCCTCGGAGACGGGGCGGGCTTGTTGCGCGGGGTGCTCTGCCCGCTCGTTGGCCTGGTCACGGCCGGGTGGATGCTGGTCAGCCTGGATAAAGAGGCGCTGATCATGGGCTGTAGCTGGCTGGGCCTGGGGGCGGTCTATCTCGCTTGCCGGACCAGCTTCTTCCGCAACCCGGTGCCCGACGCGCTGGCGTAGCGACCACCCTTCTATCGAACGCTCTGACAACAACCACAAGGCCGGCTTCGAGCCTGCCCTTCAATGGCGAGAATCGATATGCAAACCAAACTTCTGATCAATGGTGCCCTGGTGGCCGGCGAAGGCGAGAGCCACGCGGTGTACAACCCGTCCCAGGGCAACGTCCTGGTGCGAATTACCGAGGCCAGCGGCGCCCAGGTCCATGCCGCGGTGCAGAGCGCGGATGCGGCCTTCGACGCCTGGTCGCAAACGCCGCCCAAGGATCGCGCGACCCTGCTGCTCAAGCTCGCCGAGCGCATCGATGCCCAGGCGCACGTGTTCGCTCGCCTGGAGGCGGACAACTGCGGCAAGCCTTTCAACGCCGTGCTGCTGGACGAACTGCCCGCCGTGTCGGACGTGTTCCGTTTCTTTGCCGGCGCCGTGCGCTGCCTGCAGGGCTCGGCGGCGGGAGAGTACGTCGCGGGGCATACCTCGATGATCCGCCGCGACGCGGTGGGCGTGGTCGCCTCCATCGCGCCGTGGAACTATCCGTTGCTGATGGCAGCGTGGAAACTCGGCCCGGCATTGGCCGGCGGCAACACCGTGGTGCTGAAACCGTCGGAGCACACGCCGCTGAGTACCTTGAAACTGGGCGAGCTGCTTGCCGAGATCTTCCCCGCCGGCGTGGTCAACATCGTCCACGGTCGAGGTGCCTCGGTGGGTGAGCCGCTGACCAGCCATGCCCAGGTGCGTATGGTGTCGCTGACCGGCTCCGTGCGCACCGGCAGCCGGATCATCGAAGGTACGGCCGAGAGCGTGAAACGCATGCACATGGAGTTGGGGGGCAAGGCTCCTGTACTGATCTTCGACGATGCCGACATCGACGCCGCCGTCGAAGGCATCCGCGCCTTCGGCTTCTACAACGCCGGCCAGGACTGTACCGCCGCGTGCCGCCTCTATGTGCAGAAAGGGGTCTACCAGGAGTTCGTTCGCAAGCTCGGCGAGGCCGTATCCAGCATCCGGTGCGGGCTGCCGGACGATCCGGCGACCGAGATGGGACCGCTGATCACCAAGGAGCATCTGGAGCGTGTCGAGGGGTTCGTGAACCGGGCCAGGGAGTTGCCGCACATCGAAGTGGTCACCGGCGGCAAGCGCGCCGAGGGTGCCGGCTTCTTCTTCGAGCCGACGGTCCTGGCCGGCGCTACGCAGGAGGATGAGGTGGTGCGCCGCGAGATCTTCGGCCCGGTGGTGACCGTCTCGTCGTTCGAGGATGAAGCCCAGGCGCTGGCTTGGGCGAACGACTCCGATTACGGCCTGGCGTCTTCGGTATGGACCGCCGATGTGGGGCGCGCTCATCGCCTGGCCGCCCGCCTGCAATACGGCTGCACCTGGGTCAACACCCACTTCATGCTGGTCAGCGAAATGCCCCACGGCGGGGTCAAGCTGTCCGGCTACGGCAAGGACCTGTCGATGTACGGCCTGGAAGACTACACCGTGGTGCGCCACGTGATGTTCAAGCACTGACCGCCCACACCCCGGACTACCCAGATCATTTTTCAAGAGGTTTGCATGAACAACATCGAGACGTTCGAAAGGCTCGAGTCCAACGTGCGGATGTACTGCCGCGACTTGCCCCTGGTGTTCGATACCGCACAAGGCAGCAGGATCCGCGGCGAAGATGGCCGCGAATACCTGGACTTCTTCGCCGGCGCCGGCGCCCTGAACTATGGCCACAACGACCCGCGCATGCGCGATGCGCTGATCGCGTATCTGTCGGCCAACGGCGTGACCCACGCCCTCGACCTGCACACCACCACCAAGCGCCAGTTCCTGGAAGCGATCGAGCGCGACCTGTTCAAGCCACGCGGCTGGGACTACAAGGTCCAGTTCACCGGCCCGACCGGTGCCGACGCCGTCGAGGCGGCGTTGAAGCTGGCGCGCAAGGCGACCGGGCGTACCAAGGTCGTATCGTTCTACGGGGCTTACCACGGCATGACCGCCGGCGCCCTGGCCGTCACCGGCAACCGCACTCGCCGTGGCCCCGGGCTTTCCACCGACGTGGTGTTCGTGCCCTACGAAGACAGCCCCTATGGCGAATTCGACAGCATTGGCTTCCTCGAGCGCCTGGCCAACGACCAGGGCAGCGGCTCGGAGCTGCCGGCGGCGGTGATCGTCGAGTCGGTGCAGATCCAGGCCGGCGTCTACCCGGCTTCCAACCAATGGCTGCAACGCTTGCGCAAGTGGACCACCGACCACGGCGTGCTGCTTATCTGCGACGAGATCCAGGCCGGTTGCGGCCGCACCGGCGACTTCTTCGGCTTCGAGCGCTCCGGGGTGGTGCCGGACCTGATCACCTGCGCCAAATCGATCGGCGGCTTCGGCCTGCCGATGGCGATCGTGTTGCTTCGTGCCGGGCTGGATGTATGGCAACCGGGCGATCACATCGGCACCTTCCGCGGCAACCAGTTGGCGTTCCTGACCGCCCGCATCGCGCTCAGCTATTGGCACGATGAGCAGTTCCTGAAATTGCTGGCCGACAACTGCGCGGCCATGGAGCGCGCGGTTGCCGGCTTTGCGGAAATTCCAGGCGTCGCGTTCGCGCGTTGTCGCGGCATGATCGCCGGCATCGATTTCGGCCGCGGCAACGTCGAGGTCGCCAAGGACGCCCAGCAGCGCGTGCTGCAAGCGGGCGTGCTGGTCGACCGCTGCGGCCCGAATGGCGAAATCATCAAGCTGATGCCACCGCTGAACACTCCGACCGACCAACTCGAAGACGGCCTCAGGGCCTTCGGCGAATCGGTCGCGGCAGCGCTGGGCGAATAGCTGCCAGGGTCACCCTTCGGCCTGTGTTGAAGCGCAGGCCGGAGACCTGTTGGACATCAGCCAGAACAATAATCAGGAGACCTCGAGCGTGCGTGAACACAATGATGAAAGCGTCGAGTTCGAAGTGTCCGTGATCGGGCTCGGAGCCATGGGAACCATCATGGCCCAAGCGTTGCTCAGGCAAGGCAGGCGCGTGGCGATCTGGAACCGCTCACCCGGCAAGGCCGCGGCGCTCGTCGCCGCTGGCGCTCACCTGTGCGAGAGCGCCGAAGCCGCGCTGGCTGCAAGCCCGGCCACGATCTTCGTGCTCCTGGACAACCAGGCGACCCATGAGGTGCTCGGGATGCCAGGTGTGATGCAGGCACTGGCCAACCGTACGATCGTGGATTACACGACCAACGCCCGGGACGAGGGCCTGGCGCTTCAGAGTCTCGTCAACCGCGCGGGCGGCCATTACGTCAAAGGGATGATCGTGGCCTACCCGCGCAATGTTGGTCGTCGCGAAAGCCACAGCATTCATACCGGTGATCCTGAGGCCTTCGAACGGCATCGGGCGCTGCTTGAGGGGCTTGCCGGTCATACGACGTTCCTCCCCTGGGACGAAGCATTGGCCTTCGCCACCGTGCTCCACGCGCATGCGTTTGCCGCGATGGTGGCTTTCTTCGAGGCCGTGGGGGCTGGTGTCCACTTCGGCCTGCCGCCTTCGAAGACCGCTCGGCTCATGCTCGACACGTCGCGCTTTTTCGTCGCCGATGCACTCGAGGAAGCGGTCCGTCGGCTGGAAGCGCAGGATTTCGCAGGCGATCAGGCGAGGCTCGATGTGCATGCCCAGGCCTTCGCCCATATCGCCGGAGCCCTGCACGCACAAGGGGCCTGGACGCCGGTCTTCGACGCGCTGTGCCAGGCCGTGCAACGCGCGGCAGCCATGGGCTATGGCGATCAGGACATCGTAGCCGTCACCCGCCTGTTCGCCCGCGAATGCGACACCGCAAGCGCGGCGGGACAGTGACTGCGCTGCGCTTCTAAGGTCCTCGTGGATAGCGCCCGAAGACAACAACTATAAAAAATCGCTGGAGAATCATATGCGCCGATTCGGTTTTCTAACGGCTGTCCTTGTACTGGTCATCTTCCTGAGTGCACTGTTTTCGAAGCCTTCCGTCGTCAACCGCGGGACGGCTCAGCGCATGGAGCACTACCCCACCGTCGGTATCGGAGACATCTTCCGGGGGCACTAGCCAGGCCTCGGGCGACAGACAGCCTCAAAGCCTGCCACCCGTTCGACAGCGACCGTGTGCGCCTCAGTGGTCTATGGCTCCGCTGGCGCCAAGGCCGGTCTGGCCTCGTACGTACTGGTCGGCGAAGGCTGCCCTTTCCGCCATGGCCCGCGTGGTCCGGTCCAGGCGGGAAACGCCATACGCCACCAGGAACGCCAACGGCATGGAGAACAGCGCAGGCTGGGTATAGGGGAACAGCGGCTCGGCGAAGTGCAACACATCCACCCACACCAGCCTGGAGAAAACCACGAAGCCCATGGCGCTGAACAACCCGACGTAGCCACCGGCCAACGCGCCACGGGTGGTCAGCCCGGACCAGAACATCGACAGGAACAGCACCGGGAAGTTGGCCGAAGCGGCGATGCCAAAGGCCAGGGCGACCATGAAGGCCACGTTGATGTTCTCGAACACGATGCCCAGGGCTATCGCCACCAAGCCAAGGCCCAGGGTTGCCAGCTTGGTTACCCGCAGCTCCTGCGCCTCGCTGGCCGCGCCCTTCATGATCACCCGCGCATACAGGTCATGGGCGATAGCGGACGCCCCGGCCAGGGCCAGGCCTGACACCACGGCCAGGATGGTGGCGAAGGTCACGGCGGAGAGGAAGCCCAGCAGCAGGTTACCTCCCACTGCCTGGGCCAGGTGCATGACCACCATGTTGCCCCCGCCCAGCAGCTTGCCTCCCGCTTCCCCGCC
>NZ_SCND01000265.1:0-8862 GCF_005503585.1 Pseudomonas sp. 2VD | reverse complement strand
GGGACGGCGGGGGGAGCGCTCGTCATCGTCTACATCCTTGTCTGTGGGCCTGGCAGGCCCGTCCGGCGTTGTGCCGTGCAACCGTCGGAACTCCGCCGACGGGATGTGCCGCTACTTCTGTTCGCTCTGCGGGGTCACCCGCAGTACTTCCTCCAGCGTACTGATACCCGCGGCGACCTTCTGCGCGCCGGACAGGCGCAGGCTGCGGGTGCCTTCCTTGTACGCCTGGCGGCGCAGGGCGACCAGGTCGGTGTCGGCGGTGATCAGTTCTTTCAGGCTATCGCTGAGCAGCATGATTTCATAGACGCCGGCGCGCCCGCGATAGCCGGTGTCGCGGCACTCCAGGCAACCCACGGCCTGGTGCGCGCCGCTGGGCGGCGGGGCGCTCCAGGGGCGGGTCAGTTCGTGCCAGTCGCTGTCCGCCAGTTGCATCGGCGCCTTGCAGTGCGGGCAGAGTGTGCGCACCAGGCGCTGGGCCATGACCCCTAGCACCGTGGCGCGGATCAGGTAGTAGGGCACGCCCAGTTCGAGCAGGCGGGTGATCGCCGTGGGCGAGTCGTTGGTGTGCAGGGTGGAGAGCACCAGGTGCCCGGTGAGCGCCGCCTGGATCGCCATCTCGGCGGTCTCCAGGTCGCGGATCTCGCCGACCATGATGATGTCCGGGTCCTGCCGCAGCAGGGCGCGTACGCCGCTGGCGAAGGTCAGGTCGATGTTGTGCTGGACCTGCATCTGGTTGAACGAGGGCTCGATCATCTCGATCGGGTCCTCGATGGTGCAGACGTTCACCTCGTCGGTGGCCAGTTGCTTGAGCGTGGTGTAGAGCGTGGTGGTCTTGCCCGAGCCGGTGGGGCCGGTGACCAGGATGATGCCGTTGGGCTGGCTGGTCATGCTCTGCCAGCGGCGCAGGTCGTCGGCGGAGAAGCCGAGCTGGTCGAAGCTCTTGAGCAGCACCTCGGGGTCGAAGATGCGCATCACCATCTTCTCGCCGAAGGCGGTGGGCAGGGTCGACAGGCGCAGCTCCACCTCGGCGCCGTCCGGGGTCTTGGTCTTGACCCGGCCGTCCTGCGGCTTGCGTTTCTCCGCCACGTTCATCCGTCCCAGCGACTTCAGGCGGCTGACCACCGCCATGGTCACCTGCGGCGGGAACTGGTAGACGTTGTGCAGCACGCCGTCGATACGGAAGCGCACGGTGCCCTGCTCGCGGCGCGGCTCGATGTGGATGTCGCTGGCGCGCTGCTGGAAGGCGTACTGGAACAGCCAGTCGACGATGGTGACGATGTGCGCGTCGTTGGCGTCCGGCTCCTGGTCGGCGGCGCCGAGGTTGAGCAACTGTTCGAAGTTGCCGACGCCGCTGATCTTCTGGTCCGGCGAGGTGGCGCCGCTGACCGAGCGGGCCAGGCGGAAGAACTCGACGGTGTAGCGCTGGATGTCCGCCGGGTTCGCCACCACCCGCTTGATCGGTCGCTTGAGCACATGCACCAGGTTGCTTTCCCAGCCCTGTACGAAGGGCTGGGCGCTGGCGATGGTGACTTCCTCCGGACTCAGCGCGACGGCGAGGATGCCATGGCGCTGGGCGAAGGCGTAGGACATCAGCGGAGTCACCGCGGCGACGTCGATCTTCAGCGGGTCGATGCGCAGGTAGGGCTGGCCGGCGTACTCGGCCAGCCACTGGGTGAGGGTCTCCAGGTCGAGCTTGCGTCCGGGGCGCTTGAGATCCTCGACCTGCTGCGCGGCGAGGAACTCCAGCGGATGCTGCTGGTTGCGCACCGCGCTGCGGCGGATCGCCAGGCACTGTTCGGCCTGCTCCTGCCCGACCCGGCCCTGGGCGACCAGCTCGCGGAGCAGGTCGCCGAGGTCCAGCAGGCGGTCCTGGGCGGCGGTGGCGAACACGGACATGCAGACTCCCTTCGGATGATGGCGGTAGCGGCGAAGCTTATTTCATCAGCGCCTTCCAGGGTTTGAGCGTCAGCACAGTATGGGCCTGCGTGGCGCGGGCAGCCAGGCGCTCGGCATCGACAGGTTGCCGCAGCAGCTCCAGCAACTTGGCCAGTTCGCCGTAGAGGCGGTCGGCTTCCGGCAGGTCGAGCACGCCGCGCGCCAGGCGCAACCAGGTAAGCATGCGCTGCAGGCGCGGCGCTTGGTCGGGGAGCAGCTCGGGATGCTGATGGGCGCGCGCCAGCGGCGTGGCCTGGGCTTCTTCGGCAAGGCTGCGCAGCAGCCACTTGCCCAGCGCGGCAGAGCCCTGGCGGTTGCCGCGCTCGTTGCGCGACTCGGTCCAGGCCTTGGCCAGCAGCCAGCGCGAGGCATTCAGGGAGAACAGGCCCCAGCGGGTCTCGTCGAGTTCGCCGCGGAACAGTTGCGGCGCCTGCTGGCGTAGCATCTCGTCGTCACGGCCGCGCTCGATGCGCGGCGCCCAGTCGGCGAGGAGAGCGTCCAGCGCTTCGCGCAGCTCGCGACTGCTGGCGCGTGGCACCGCCTGGCCGAGGCTGCCGAGCAGGGTACGCAGGTCCTGCAGGTGTTGCAGCCAGTCCTCCAGCAGGCGCCAGTGGCCGTTGAAGCGATACTGTTCGGCCAGTCGCTGGCTGCTGCCGAGCAGGTACCAGGCGATGGCGGCGAAGGCACCGTCCAGCGGGGTTTCCGCCAGCAGTTTCTGCGCCGGGGGATCGACCTCGTAGCTGTTCGGGTCGAACAGGCGGTAGCCGCGCTCGGCCTTGCTGATGTCGCAGGGCATCAGCGGCAGGTCGGCGGCCAGTTCCGCGGCCAGCTCGAGCAGCGCGGCGGCATCGCCCTGGCGCAGTTCCAGCTCCAGTTCGCAGATTTCCTCCTGGTTGTCGCCGGCGACCACCTTGCCCAGGTCGAGCGCCGCCTCCACGACTACCCTGGCCTTGCCGCGGCCCCAGGCGATCTCGGCGCGCTGGCGGACGAAGTCGGTGCTGAAGATCGGCTTGAGCTGCTTCTTGTCGAGGTCCTTGAGGGCCGCCGGCCAGCACTTGTCGTCGAGTTTCTTCAGGTCGAGCTTGTTCTTTTCCAGGTACCAGTCCCACTCGTTGCGTTCGGACAGCCCGGCCACGCTCTGCCCGCGGCTCTTCAGCGTCTGGATGTACTGCTCGCCGTCGCGGCGCATGCGCAGCGCGACCTTGGCCCGGGCCAGCTCGCGGCCGGGGGTGTCGTAGTACTGGTTGTACAGTTCGCGGCGCTCCCAGCCCGATTTGTTGCGTTTCTTCAGCAACGGGTGCTCCTGCAAGGCTTCCAGGGTGGCGCGGCTGACGCGGAGTTTGATTTCGGTTTCTTTCTGCATGGGGCGATGTCCGGCTCGGGACGCCAGGCGTCCGCGGGTGAAGGTGTTCCAGATCAAAGGCGCGCGGGGTGGGTGGCCTATACTTTTCGGCATTTCCACCAGGGAGGCGTTCCATGCCGACCAATCCGTTCATCAGCCTGTTCGGCCGTTCGCCGATCGGGCCGATGCAGCAGCACATCGCCAAGGCCCACGAATGCGCGGCCGGCCTGTTGCCGTTCTTCCGCGCGGTGATCGCCGAGGACTGGGCGCAGGTCGAACAGGTTCAGCAGGACATGGTGCGACTGGAGCAGGAAGCCGATCGGCTGAAGAAGAACGTCCGGATGCACCTGCCCAAGAGCCTGTTCCTTCCGGTGCCGCGCTCCGATCTGTTGGAGCTGCTCAGTGTACAGGACAAAGTCGCCAATCGCGCCAAGGACATCGCCGGGCTGATGCTGGGCCGGCGCATGCGCATCCCGCTGCCGCTGCAGGGCCAGATGCTCGCCTACGTGCAGCGCTCGGTGGACGCCAGCGCCCAGGCGTTGCGGGTAGTCAACGAACTCAACGAACTGCTCGAGACCGGCTTCGGCGGGCGCGAGACCAGTCTGGTGGAGAGCATGGTGGAGGAACTCGAGGCGATCGAGAACGACACCGACCGCATCCAGGTCGAGGTGCGCCGCGAGCTGTTCCGCCTGGAAAGCGAGCTGCCGCCGGTGGACGTGATGTTCCTCTACCAGATCATCGAATGGATCGGCGATGTCGCCGACCGCGCCCAGCGGGTCGGCAACCGCCTGGAGCAATTGCTGGCGCGTTGAGCGCCAGGTTTCTTTCCGCCTTCTGCCCGCATACGGATCCCCGCCCATGTCCCTGATCGCCGACCACGGCTTCGCCTTCCTCGTACTCGCCTGCCTGTTCGGTTTCTTCATGGCCTGGGGCGTCGGCGCCAACGACGTCGCCAACGCCATGGGCACCTCGGTGGGCTCACGGGCGCTGACCATCCGCCAGGCGATCCTGGTGGCGATGGTCTTCGAGTTCTGCGGTGCCTACTTCGCCGGCGGCGAGGTCACCGAAACGATCAGGAGCGGCATCGTCGACCCGCAGTACATGACCCCCGACCTGCTGGTCTTCGGCATGCTCTCGGCCTTGCTGGCCGCCGGGGTCTGGCTGTTGCTGGCGACGATCAAGGGCTGGCCGGTGTCGACCACCCACTCCATCGTCGGCGCGATCATCGGCTTCGCCTCGGTCGGTGTCTCGGTGCACGCGGTGCACTGGGGCGCGATCGGCCCGATCGTCGCCAGTTGGGTGGTGACGCCGGTGCTGTCCGGGCTGCTCGCCTTCGCCCTGTTCAGGAGCGTGCAGTGGCTGGTACTGCATGCCGAGGACCCGTTCCGCAGCGCGCGCCGCTACGTGCCGCTGTACATGTTCCTGGCGGGCTTCATGGTCGCGCTGATGACCGTCGGCAAGGGCCTGAAGCATGTCGGCCTGGAGCTTTCCGGCATCCAGACGCTGGGCCTGGCGTTGCTCGCCGGTGGCCTGGTGATGGGCCTGGGCATCGTCCTGCTGTTGCGCATCCGACCCACTGGCGGAGCCGATCCGCGTGGCGGCTTCGCCAGCGTCGAGCGGGTCTTCGCGGTGCTGATGATCTTCACCGCCTGCTCCATGGCTTTCGCCCATGGCGCCAACGACGTGGCCAACGCCATCGGCCCGGTGGCGGCGGTCGTCGCAGTGGTCCAGGCCGGCGGCGACCTGGAACTGGTGACCCGCTCACCGGTGCCGTCCTGGGTACTGCTGCTGGGCGCGGTGGGCATCGTCATCGGCCTGGCTACCTATGGCTACCGGGTGATCGCCACCATCGGCCGGGAGATCACCGAGCTGACCCCCAGCCGCGGCTTCGCCGCCGAGCTGGCGACCGCCTCCACGGTGGTTGGCGCCTCGGCCATCGGCCTGCCGGTGTCCACTACCCATACCCTGGTCGGCGCGGTGCTCGGCATCGGCATGGCGCGCGGTATCGGCGCGCTCAACCTGCGGGTGATCGGCTCGATCTTCCTGTCCTGGGTAGTGACCCTGCCGGCCGGCGCGTTGCTGGCGATCCTGTTCTTCCTGGTCCTGCGCGCGCTGTTCGGCGCCTGAGCTCGGTCTTCGTCGGCTGGCGCAGGCGGAACCGGAACGGACGGTTTTATCCACCGCCGCGATAGGCCATGATGGGGCTCGATCCGTGTGGAGAGTCCCATGCCGTTGCCGTCTCTGAAAGACCAGTTCGGCGCGCTGATCGCCGCGTCTTCCGTCAGTTGCACCCAGCCCGAGCTGGACCAGACCAACCGCCCGGTGGTCGACCTGCTGGCCTCCTGGCTGGGCGATCTAGGCTTCCGCTGCGAGATCCGGGAAGTCTCGCCGGGCAAGTTCAACCTGCTGGCCAGCTACGGCAGCGGTCCCGGCGGGCTGGTGCTGGCCGGCCACACCGATACCGTGCCCTACGACGAAGCGCTGTGGAGCAGCGATCCGCTGCGCCTGGACGAGCGCGACGGCCGCTGGTACGGCCTCGGCAGTTGCGACATGAAGGGCTTCTTCCCGCTGGCCATCGAGGCCTTGCTGCCGCTGCTCGACCAGCCGTTCCGCCAGCCGCTGATGATCCTCGCCACCTGCGACGAGGAAAGCTCGATGGCCGGCGCCCGTGCCCTCGCCGAAAGCGGGCGGCCGCTGGGGCGCGCCACGGTGATCGGCGAGCCGACCAATCTGCGGCCGATCCGCCTGCACAAGGGGGTGATGATGGAGCGCATCGAGATTCTCGGGCAGAGCGGCCATTCGTCCGATCCGAACCTCGGGCGCAGCGCCCTGGAGGCGATGCACGCGACCATCGGCGAGCTGATGGCGCTGCGCGGGGAATGGCAGCAGGTCTGGAACAACCCGCAGTTCAGCGTGCCCCAGCCGACCCTGAACTTCGGTTGCATCCACGGCGGCGACAATCCCAACCGCATCTGCGGCCAGTGTTCGCTGGAATTCGACCTGCGCCCGCTACCCGGCATGCAGCCTGAGCAGTTGCGCGAGGCGATCCGCCAGCGCCTGCGGCCGCTGGCCGAACGGCACAAGGTGAGCATCGACTACCAGCCGCTGTTCCCTGCCGTGCCGCCGTTCGAACAGGCGCAGGACAGCGAACTGGTACGCGTCGCCGAACGCCTGACCGGGCATCGCGCCGAGGCCGTGGCGTTCGGTACCGAGGCGCCATATTTCCAGCGCCTGGGCAGCGAGACCCTGGTCCTCGGCGCCGGCGACATCGCCTGTGCCCACCAGCCCGACGAGCACCTCGAACTGGCGCGTATCGAACCGATGGTCGGCGTGCTGCGCCGGCTGATCCAGCATTACTGCCTGACGCCCGCCGCCGACTGAAGCGCGGCGTGGTCGGCGACCAGCTCGAAGCCGCCGTTGATGACGAACTGCACGCCCATCGCCACCAGCAGGAAGCCGACCACTCGCGAGATGGCGTCGATCCCGGATTCGCCGAGGAACTTCATGATGCGCCCGGAGCTTTGCAGGGCGATCCAGAAGATCAGCGCGGTGAGCAGGGTGACGGTGATCGCCGCGAGGTGGATGAACAGCGGAATGCTTCCGTAGGTGGATTGCAGCGTCGACGCCGAGCTGACCACCAGGGCGATGGTCCCCGGCCCCGCGGTACCCGGCAGGGCCAGCGGAACGAAGGACAGGTCGCGGAAGTGCGGGGTGATCTTTTCCTCGTCCGACAGCAGGTCGTGCTGGACTTCGGTCTCGTCCGGCGTGGTGGCGGGGAACAGCATGGTGAAGCCGATATAGGCGACGATCAGCCCGCCGGCGATGCGCAGGCCGGGAATGGAGATGCCGAACACCTGCATCACCAGGCTGCCGCCGTAGAAGCTGACCAGCATGATCAGCGCCACGTAGAGGCTGGCCTTGAATATCTGCCGGTTGCGCTCCGCCGGCGGCAGGCTGCCGCCGAGGCCGAGCAGCAGCGAGACGCTGGTCAGCGGGTTGGCTACCGGGAGCACGGCGAGCAGGCCGACCAGGACGTGATGGAAGTATTCGCTCATGGATTTTCCTCGTTCGCGTGGTTGCGCGCCGGACGGCACGGCGAACGAGGCAGCCTAGCGAAAAAGCGCTGCGCGAGTTAACCGGGGTTTTCGGATAGTTTTTTTCAGAAATAGTGGTAAAACGGTTCGGTCCGGCCCCAAGCCCCGTACCATGGTCGAATCCCGCCGCTGCGGGGCCGCCGAGGGTTTAAACTCGCGCGTGATCCATCCGTCTCGTTAACCAGAAAGTGAGGAGAAGCCTGTCGATGTTGCTGCGACGACGATAACGGCGCCCTTCGGGCCGTCCCGGCCGCTCACGCTTTGCTCTCGCTCACGAAACGACAGGCTTTCCCCACCATGCCCGACTACGTCAACTGGTTACGTCACGCTTCGCCCTACATCAACTCGCACCGGGACCGCACCTTCGTGGTCATGCTCCCCGGCGAAGGGGTGGAGCATCCCAATTTCGGCAATATCGTCCACGACCTGGTCCTTCTCCACAGCCTCGGCGCGCGCCTGGTGCTGGTGCACGGTTCGCGCCCGCAGATCGAGGCGCGCCTGGCCGCGCGCGGCCTGGCTCCGCGCTATCACCGCGACCTGCGAGTGACCGATGCGCCGACCCTGGAATGCGTCATCGACGCCGTGGGTAGTCTGCGCATCGCCATCGAGGCGCGGCTGTCGATGGACATGGCCGCCTCGCCGATGCAGGGCGCGCGCCTGCGGGTCGCTGGCGGCAACCTGGTCACCGCGCGGCCGATCGGCGTGGTCGAGGGTGTCGACTACCACCATACCGGCGAGGTCCGTCGCATCGACCGCAAGGGCATTGGCCGCCTTCTCGACGAGCGCAGCATCGTCCTGCTCTCGCCGCTGGGCTACTCGCCGACCGGGGAAATCTTCAACCTGGCCTGCGAAGACGTGGCCATGCGCGCCGCCATCGACCTGGAAGCGGAAAAGCTGATTCTCTACGGCGCCGAACAGGGCTTGCTGGACGCATCCGGCAAGCTGGTCCGCGAACTGCGCCCGCAGCAGGTGCCCGCGCACCTGCAACGGCTGGGCAACAGCTACCAGGCCGAGCTGCTGGACGCCGCGGCGCAGGCCTGCCGGGCCGGGGTCAAGCGCAGCCATATCGTCAGCTACACCGAGGACGGCGCGCTGCTCAGCGAGCTGTTCACCCGCACCGGCAACGGCACCCTGGTCGCCCAGGAGCAGTTCGAACAGTTGCGCGAGGCGGGCATCGAGGACGTTGGCGGGCTGATCGAGCTGATCCGCCCGCTGGAAGAGCAGGGCATCTTGGTACGCCGTTCCCGCGAGGTGCTGGAACGCGAGATCGAACAGTTCAGCATCGTCGAGCGCGAAGGGCTGATCATCGCCTGCGCCGCGCTCTACCCGATCGCCGATTCCGAGGCGGGCGAGCTGGCCTGTCTGGCGGTCAACCCGGAGTACCGCCACGGCGGGCGTGGCGACGAACTGCTGGAGCGGATCGAGGAGCGCGCGCGCGGACTCGGCCTGAAGACCCTGTTCGTGCTCACCACGCGGACCGCGCACTGGTTC
>NZ_SCND01000264.1:0-8866 GCF_005503585.1 Pseudomonas sp. 2VD | reverse complement strand
CGGCAGGTTATCCGGCGGCACGTTCATCAGGCGCAGCGCGCCAGCCATGACCTTGCTGAACACCGGCGCCGACACCAGGCCGCCGAAGTAGCCCGCCTTGCTCGGCTCGTCGATCACCACGACCATCGCGATGCGCGGATCGGTGGCCGGGGCGAAACCGGCGAACAGCGAGCGATAGGCGTTTTCCCGGTAGCCCTTGGTGCCGACCGAGACCTTGCGCGCGGTCCCGCTCTTGCCGGCGGCGTGATAACCCGGCACCTGGGCGCGGAACACCCCGCCCTGGGCCTCGACCACTTGCTGCAGCATGCCCTGCACGGTGGAAGCCACTTCCGGCGAGATCACCTGCACGCCATCCGGCACGCGGTCGACTCGGGTCATGCTCAGCGGCACGCTCTTGCCGTCGTTGGCCAGGGCCGCATAGGCATGCGCCAACTGGATCGCGGTGACCGAGAGACCGTAGCCGTAGGCCAGGGTCGCGGTTTCCGCCTTCGGCCACTTGCGGTGGTTGGGCAGGTTGCCGACGCGCTCGCCGGGGAAGCCCAACCCCGTGTCCTGCCCGAGGCCGACCTGTTGCATGACCGAGTAGATGGATTCGGCGCCGATGTCGAAGGCGATCTTGCTGATGCCGACGTTGCTCGACTTGATCAGGATGCCGGTGAGATCGAGTTGCCGCGAATTGCGCGATACGTCGCGAATGGTGTAGCGGCCGATCTGCAGGGTGCCCGGGTAGACGTCGACGATATCGCTGGGTTTCCAGCGCCCGCTGGCCAGCGCCGCGCTCATCGAGAACGGTTTGACCGTCGAGCCCGGCTCGAACACGTCGATCATCGCCCGGTTGCGCATGGCCGCCGGCTGCAGGTTACGACGATTGTTCGGGTTGTAGGTCGGCTGGTTGGTCATGGCCAGGATCTCCCCGGTCTTCACGTCCATGATCACCAGGCTGCCGGCCTTGGCGCCGTTCTCCAGCAGAGCGTTGCGCAGTTCGCGATGAGCCAGGTACTGCAGGCGCAGGTCGATGGACAGCGCAAGGGTCTTGCCCGGTTTGGCATTCTTGGTGACCTGCACGTCCTTGATCACGCGGCCACGGCGATCCTTGAGCACCTGGCGCTTGCCCGGCACGCCGGCCAGCCATTCGTCGAAAGCCAGCTCGATACCTTCGCGACCGCGGTCGTCGACATCGGTAAAGCCGACCGCATGGGCCACCACTTCGCCAGCCGGGTAGAAACGCCGAAACTCCTCGATGGAGTACACGCCGGGCACCTTCAGGGCGATCACGCCTTCGCCCTGCTCCGGGGTCAGCCCACGGACCAGATAGATGAACTCGCGCTCGGCGTTCTGCTCGATGCGGTCGGCGAACAGCTTGGTATCCTGCCCGAGCGCCGCCGCCAGTTGCGGCCAGCGTTCCTTGGCGGTCATCAGCTCCTTGGGGTTGGCCCACAGGGTGGTGACCGGGGTGCTCACCGCCAGCGGTTCGCCGTTGCGGTCAGTGATCAGGCCCCGGTGCGCAGGGATGGCGATATGCCGCACGCTACGCGCGTCGCCCTGGCCCTTGAGGAAGTCATGGTCGATCACGTGCAGGTCGACGATTCGCCAGACGATGGCGCCGACCATCGCCAGTAGCAGGCCGACGATCACGCAGAACCGCCATGGGTAGAGGGCGCCTTGGAAATAATTCAGTTTCATGGCGCCACCATCCTGACCTCGGCCGGGTCGGGAACGCGCATGCGCAACTGTTCCACCGCCAGGCTTTCGATGCGGCTATGGGCGGTCCAGGTGCTCTGCTCGAGAATCAACCGGCCCCACTCGGCCTGCGCCTTGTCGCGCACGCTCAGCTCGGAATACAGCGAGTTGAGCAGTTGCCGGTTCCAGTAGGTGCTGTAGGCCACGGCAATCGCCGAGAGCAGCAGACCTATATAAAGCAGCAACATGAGGAAGCTGCCGGTAGGCAGGCGCTTGACGAAGAGACGGCTCATCTCAGCTTCTCCGCCACGCGCATGACCGCGCTGCGCGAGCGCGGGTTGGCCTTGAGTTCTTCTTCCGAAGCGTACTGCGGCTTGCCCAGCAGCTTCAGGCGCGGCTCGAAGACCTTGGAACGGATCGGCAGGTCGCGTGGCAGGTTGTCCGCCTCGCCCTTGGCGTGCTTGCGCATGAACAGCTTGACGATGCGGTCTTCCAGGGAATGGAAACTGATCACCACCAGGCGGCCGCCGACGGCCAGCGATTCGAGCGCGGCGTCAAGGCCGCGCTCGAGATCGCCCAATTCATTGTTCACATGGATGCGCAGGCCCTGGAATGCGCGGGTCGCCGGATTCTTGCCCTTCTCCCAGGCGGGGTTGGCAACCGTGATCACTTCGGCGAGATCAGCGGTCCGTTCGAACGGCCGCTCCTGGCGGCGCTGCACGATGGCGCGGGCCATCCGCTTGGCGAAGCGCTCTTCGCCATATTCCTTGAAGACCCGGGCGATTTCCTCTTCGGTGGCGTTGGCGATGAACTCCGCTGCGCTGATGCCCTGGCCGGGATTCATGCGCATGTCCAGGGGACCATCGTTGAGGAAGCTGAAGCCGCGCTCGGGATCGTCGAGTTGCGGCGACGACACGCCAAGGTCGAGCAGGACGCCATCGACCCGACCTTCGAGACCGCGTGCGCGCACCTCATCGCCCAGTTCGGCGAACGAGCGCTGCACAATGACGAAGCGGCCGTCTTCGGCCGCCAATGCTTTTCCTGTCTGGATGGCCTGGGGATCTTTGTCGAATCCGAGCAGGCGTCCCCCGGTGCCCAGTTTCTCGAGCAAGGCTCGACTATGGCCCCCTCTTCCGAAGGTACCGTCCAGATAGCAGCCGTCCTCCCGCGGGGCCAGTGCGGAAACGGCCTCCTCGAGCAGAACGGTGATATGGCGGTAGGTGGCATTCATAGTCAAAGGATCAGGTCGCGTAGTTCGTCCGGCAGCCCACCGGGTTGTTTGATTGCCGCCAGGTCGGCTTCAGCCATGGCGTTCCAGGCATCCTCATCCCACAACTGAAACTTGTTCAGTTGCCCCACCAGCATCGCCCGCTTGTCCAGCTTGGCGTACTCGCGCAGGCGCGGCGGAATCAGGAAACGCCCGTTTCCGTCCAGTTCCAGATCGACGGCATTACCGATCAGCAGCCGCTGCAGGCGCCGCGTTTCTTCTCGCAAAGAAGGCAGCTCGCGCAGCTTGGCTTCGATCAGTTCCCATTCGGGCAAGGGGTAAACGGTGAGGCAGGGGTCGACTGCGTCGATAGTGACGATGAGCTGGCCGGCACAACGCGAAACGAGCTCGTCACGATACCGACTCGGCATCGCGAGGCGCCCTTTGGCGTCAAGACTTATGGCATTAGCTCCGCGAAACACGTCAGCGCTTCCCCTGTGGTTGGCTTTCCATGCCAATTGATCCCACTTTTACCCACTTCATACCACTTCTGCACACTATAGAAATCCACACTCCCCACCGTCAAGGCGCGTCAGAAGTGAAAAATCCTTACAGGACGGAGATTTAGCGTGCTTTTGGAAGGTTGCGGAGCGCTTTTAGAAGTAAAAGAGATGACAAAACACAATAAGTCCAAAGTCTTAGCCTTCGAACTTAAAGTGATTTATCAAGAGTTGCGGCTTTTCGCTTTTGCGACGGACGGATAAAACCGGGAAAAAGCGAAGAGAGTGGGAAGAAGTGGGAGAGTCGATCTATAAGCCGGGTTCTGTCGAGGACAGCCATTCCTCTGGGACGCACATCACTGTACGCCTCAAGCGACCTACCCGAATCCAACGCGGGCCGCGCCAATGGATTCCTATTTGGTCTTGCTCCGAGTGGGGTTTACCTAGCCACGCACTGTTGCCAGCCGTGCGGTGCGCTCTTACCGCACCTTTTCACCCTTACCGGCGCTGTTGCGCTTAGGCGGTTATTTTCTGTGGCACTTTCCGTAGGCTCGCGCCTCCCAGGCGTTACCTGGCACTCTGCCCTATGGAGCCCGGACTTTCCTCCACCGCGCTATTGCGCGACAGCGACTGTCCAATCGACTCTCCGCCGACAAGGTTAGCGGGAGCAGGCGCGAAGAACAAGCTCAACTCTTCCCTTGGCGTTGCAAAGCCTGTTGATACAAAAGGTTTTTTCGCACCCCGGTGATTTCCGCCGCCAGCGCCGCGGCTTTCTTCAACGGCAGCTCGGCAAGCAGCAGGTCGAGCACCCTGAGCGCCTCTGCACCGATCGACTCCTCGCCTTCCGGCGCCTGCCACCCCGCCACCAGCACAACGCACTCGCCGCGCTGCTGGTTGCTGTCCGACGCGACCCAATCATGCAGTTCGGCCAACGGCAGGCTGCGAATGGTCTCGAAGGTCTTGCTCAGCTCCCGCGCCAGCACCGCACGGCGCTCCCCGCCGAACACGTCGCGCATGTCCGCCAGGCTTTCCAGCAGACGATGGGGCGCCTCGTAGAAAATCAGCGTGCGTGGCTCTTCCTGTACCGCCTGGAGGCGGCTGCGTCGTCCCGCAGCCTTGGCGGGCAGGAAACCTTCGAAGATGAACCGGTCCGACGGCAATCCCGCCGCCGACAGCGCCGCGATCAGCGCGCAGGAGCCCGGCACCGGGACCACCCGGATACCCAGCGCCTGTGCCTGGCGCACCAGGTGGAAGCCGGGATCGGAAATCAGCGGGGTACCGGCGTCCGAGATCAGCGCGACGTCCTCCCCCCCCTGCAGCCGGGAGATGAAGCGCCCGCCCTCCTCGCGCTCGTTGTGCTCGTGGCAGGCCGCCAATGGCGTCTCGATGCCGAAGTGCTGGAACAGCCGGATCGAATGGCGGGTATCCTCCGCAGCCACCAGGGCCACCTCCCGCAGCACCCGCAGGGCGCGCGGGGTGATGTCGTCGAGATTGCCGATCGGGGTCGCCACTACGAACAGAGTGCCTGCTGACACGAAAATACCTCGGGAGCTATCTGAAAAGGCGGCATTGTATCGCGATTCAGGGTGCCGCCATCGCACCCGAGGCGGGCCTCCGGTACAATCGGCGACTCTTCGTGAATGCGCCATGAGAAGCCCTATATGATCGCTTGCCTGCGTCCGCTTTCTGCTCTGATCCTGGCCGGTCTGCTGACCGCCTGCGCGACCTCGTCCAATTCCGGACTGGGCGAACTTCCCCGTACGCCGAATGCCAGCATCGAGCAGTTGTTGCAACAGGCCAGCCAGAGCAAGCCCGAGGAAGCGGCGCTGCTGCGCCTCTCGGCAGCGGACCTTGCCTACCAGCAGAAGGACCTCGCCAGGTCCACCGCCATCCTGGGACAGATCCCACTGGAAAGCCTGAAGCCGGCCCAGCAGGTCTTCGCCAGCACCTTGAACGCCGAACTGGCCCTCGCCCGCAGCAAGCCCAAGGCCGCCCTGCAGGCATTGCAGCATCCGAGCATGCAGCATCTCAGCGAGCTGCCGGTGACCCAGCAGGTTCGTACCCAGCGCGCCAAAGCCCAGGCCCTCGCCGCCGACGGCCAGATCCTTGCCGCAGCCAAGGAGCGCATCTACTTCGCCCCGCTGCTCGAGGGCCCGGCGGTGATCGAGAACCAGGAAAAGATCTGGACCCTGGTCAGCAGCCTGCCGGTCGACCAGTTGCAACCGAGCGCCAACGAAGGCGACCTCAGTGGCTGGCTGGCCCTGGCCCGCATCACCAAGACCTCGCCGACCCTGCAGCAACAGCAGGCCAGCATCGAGAGCTGGCAACAGCAGAACCCCGAGCACCCGGCGGCCAAGCACTTGCCGGCGGCGCTGGAGAAACTCAAGACGCTGTCCCAGCAGCCGCTGACCCGCATCGCCCTCCTGCTACCCCAGCAGGGGCAGTTGGCCAACGTCGCCCGGGCCCTGCAGGACGGCTTCCTCGCCGCCCACTTCCAGGCCCAGCAGGCCGGCCAGAACCCACCTTCGATCAAACTCTACGACAGTACCCAGGTGCGCTCGCTAGATGACTTCTACCGCCAGGCCCAGGCCGATGGCGTCGAACTGGTCGTCGGTCCACTGGAGAAGCCACTGGTCAAGCAACTCGCCAGCCGCGAGCAACTGCCGATCACCACCCTCGCACTCAACTACAGCGACAACAGCCAGGAAGGCCCGGCGCAGCTGTTCCAGTTCGGCCTCGCCGCCGAGGACGAAGCGCGCGCGGTGGCCAGCCGGGCCTGGGGCGACGGCATGCGCCGGGCCGTGGCGCTGGTGCCGCGCGGCGAATGGGGCGACCGCGTGCTGGCCGCCTTCAGCCAGAGCTGGCAGTCCGCGGGCGGCAGCCTGATCGCCGCCGAGCATGTCGACCAGCCGGTACAACTGGCGCAACAGATCGCCGACCTGTTGCAACTGCGCCAGAGCGAAGGCCGCGCCCAGCGCCTGCAGGGCGCCCTCGGCAGCCAGATCGCCACCCAGCCGTCGCGCCGCCAGGACATCGACTTCGTGTTCCTCGCCGCCACCCCGCAGCAGGCCCGCCAGATCAAGCCGACCCTGGCCTTCCAGTACGCCGGCGACCTTCCGGTCTACGCCACTTCGCACCTCTACACCGGGACCAACAACCCGACCCAGGACCAGGACCTCAACGGCATCCGCTTCTGCGAGACCCCGTGGCTGCTCAACCCCAGCGACCCGACCCGCCAGCAGGTCGCCGCCCAATGGCCCCAGGCCAACGGCAGCATGGGCCGCCTCTACGCCATGGGCGTCGACGCCTACCGCCTCGCTCCGCGACTGCCTGAACTGAAGGCCGTGCCGAGCCTGCAGATCGACGGCCTGACCGGTACCCTGAGCCTGAATCCGACCCAACGTATCGAACGCCAGTTGCAATGGGCCGAGTTCCGCAATGGCCAGGTCCAGCCGCTGGGGACCAGCAGCTTTTGACCGATAGGGAAAGCTCCCGGGACAAGGGGCGCCAGGCCGAGGAACTGGCCTGCGCCCATCTACGGCGACAGGGCCTTGCCACACTTGGCAAGAATTGGACCTGTCGCCGCGGAGAGCTCGATCTGGTCATGCTCGACGGCGATACAGTAGTATTCGTCGAAGTCCGCTCCCGCCGGCATCGCGCCTGGGGCGGAGCCCTGGAGAGCATCGACGCGCGCAAGCGGCAGCGCCTGATTCTCTCCGCCGAACTTTTTCTGCAACAGGAGGCGCGCTGGGCCAAACGCCCCTGTCGCTTCGATGTGGTCACCGTCGATACCAGCGACGGACAATCACCACCGCGACTGGACTGGATTCAGAACGCATTCGACGCCTGATCAGCCGCCCCACCGAAGGTCATTACCGATGGACATGCAACACCGTATCCGCCAGCTCTTCCAGGCCAGCATCGAGACCAAGCAGCAGGCCCTGGAAGTACTGCCTCCCTATATCGAGCAAGCCAGCCTGGTGATGGTCAATGCGCTGCTCAACGAGGGCAAGATCCTCTCCTGCGGCAATGGCGGCTCGGCCGGCGATGCCCAGCACTTCTCCTCCGAACTGCTCAACCGCTTCGAGCGCGAACGTCCGAGCCTGCCGGCCGTGGCCCTGACCACCGACAGCTCGACCATCACCTCGATCGCCAACGACTACAGCTACAACGAAGTCTTCTCCAAGCAGATCCGCGCCCTGGGCCAGCCGGGCGACGTCCTGCTGGCGATTTCCACCAGCGGCAATTCGGCCAACGTGATCCAGGCCATCCAGGCTGCCCACGACCGCGAGATGCTGGTGGTCGCCCTGACCGGCCGTGACGGTGGCGGCATGGCTTCGCTGCTGCTGCCGGAAGACGTGGAGATCCGCGTTCCTTCCAAGATCACCGCACGCATCCAGGAAGTCCACCTGCTGGCCATCCACTGCCTCTGCGACCTGATCGACCGCCAACTGTTCGGGAGTGAAGAATGAGCCGTACCGCCTTCGTCGCCGCCACCCTGGCCCTGAGCCTGGCCCTGGGAGGCTGCAGCAGTTTCCTCAGCGCCACCCGGGACAAACCGATCGACGACGATCGCGGGACCCGAACCATCGGCAGCAAGATCGACGACTCGCTGATCGAGACCAAGGCCGCGGTGAACATCGCCAAGGCCGATCCGGCCCTGGACAAGGACTCTCACATCGTCGTGGTCAGCTACAACGGCATCGTGCTGATCGCCGGCCAGACCCCGCGCGCTGACCTCAAGAGCAAGGCCGAACAGGCCGCGCGCACGGTGCAGAAGGTCAAGAACGTGCATAACGAACTGCAGGTGACCTCGCCCTCCTCCCTGCTCGCCCGCAACAACGACGCCTGGATCACCACCAAGCTGAAGACCCAGATGCTCAGCGATCCCAACGTGCCCTCGTCGCGGATCAAGGTGGTCACCGAGAACGGCATCGTCTACATGATGGGCCTGGTCAACCAGCAGGAAGCCGCCCAGGCTGTCCGCGTCGCCCAGGGCGTCGACGGGGTGCAGAAGATCGTCAAGCTGTTCGAATACATAAACTGAAGAACAGCGAACGAAAAAAAGGCGATCCTTCGATCGCCTTTTTCATTGCTCGCCGTTTACTTGACCACCTTCAGGGATGGCCTGCCACTGGGACGCGGCGGCTCATCGGACGGCCCACCATCGTCATCGCCCGGCTCGTCGTCCACCGGACCCGGCTGCTCCAGATCGAAGACCATGCCCTGGCCGTTTTCCCGGGCGTAGATGGCCATTACCGCCAGCGCTGGAATGTACAGGCTCTGCGCCACGCCGCCGAAACGCCCCTCGAAGCTGACCGCCTCGTTGTCCATGTGCAGATGCCGCACGGCAGAGGGCGAGACATTGAGCACGATCTGCCCATCGCTGGCATAGCCCGGAGGCACCTTTACCCCGGCGAACTCTGCGTTCACCAGGATATGCGGCGTGCAATCGTTGTCGACGATCCATTCATAGAGC
>NZ_SCND01000263.1:0-8884 GCF_005503585.1 Pseudomonas sp. 2VD | reverse complement strand
GCCCTACCGGAGCGGCGCTCCGCCGACAACGCCTGGAGGGGGAGAGGGCGGCTCAGAACTTCGCCTGCATCCCCACCCGCAGGGTACGCCCGGGCGCGGGCATGAAACTCTGTGCCAGCGGGTCGAGGTAATAGCGGTCGGTAAGGTTCTGCAGCGAGGCATTCAGTTCGGTGTGCTCGAACAGCTTGTACTTGAGGAACAGGTCGAACAGCTGCACCGAGCGGTACTCGATCTGCGGTGTGGTGGCGCCGACCTGCCAGGGCTTGTCCGCCGTGGCGGTGGGGCCGGAGGTATAGGTCATGCGCCCGCCCAGGGTCAGGGCCTGGTCGAAGAAGCGCAGGCCGGCGGTCAGGTTGGTCGCCAGCCGCGGCGGGTTCTGCGTGTTGGTATAGGAGCCCATGAAGCTGCCCGGCGTGCAGTTCGGCGTGTTCTCGGTGCGCTGGTAGCGGTTGGCGCCGGCGCGCAGCCTGGCGGCGAAGGCGGCGTCGCAGGTCTCGGTCTTCAGGTAGTAGGTCGCCGACAGGTCGGCGAACACCCGCCCTGCGTCGTAGTGCGATTGCAGTTCGAGACCGCTGGTGCGGTAGCTGTCGGTGTTGCTGAAGGTCATCAGGCCCATCTGGCCCGGATCGTAATAGCGGGTGATGTAGTTCTTGATGGTGTTGTTGAAGTAGGCCAGCTTGATCGCCGCCGAGTCGCCGTCGGCCAACAGGCTGTCGCGCAGCGCGCTGGCACCGATCTCCCAGCTGCGCGAACGCTCGGGCTTGAGGTCCTTGCCCGGCTCGACCTGGAGAGTGCCCTGGCTGGTCTCGAACAGCGACGGCAGGCGCAGGCCTTCGGTGTAGGAGGCGTAGACGAAGGTATCCGGGGCCAGCTCGAAATTGATCCCGAATGCCGGCGAGAAACCGCCGCCGCGGCTGCTGCCCTTCTTGCTGTAGTTGTAGCCGGTGACCACGTTGGTGACCCGCGAGGGATGGACCGTCACGTTGGCCGGGCCGAACTCGTCGAAGGGAATGCCTTCGAACGGATTGTTGGTGTTGTTGGTGACGATGCCGTTGTTGAGGCGCGGATCGGTGGCGTCGGTGTACTGGCCGTTCTGGTCGGGGAACCACATCATCGAGCCGTAGTAGCCGGGCCTGCTCACCGTGATGAAGCGCATGTCGCGATCCTCGCGCCGCGGCGAGGCGGAGATGCCGTTGTCCTTGCTGTTGAAGTGGCTGTAGCGGCCGCCGCCCCATAGCGTCAGGCGCTCGACCGGCTTGAACTCGAGCTTGCCGTTGAGGCCGTATTCCTGGCGGGTGGCGTCCCTCAGGGTGCGGTTGGCGTTGATGTCGTGGAGGGTGGTGACCACGCTTTTCTGCGGCTGGATGTCTTCGACCTGGAACGAGCCGCCGAGGTCGAGCTTGAAATCGCCGAAGTCGGTTTCGAAGCGCGCCACGTTGTTCAGGTCGCCGCCGATGCGCCGGTTGTCCTGGCGCGTCCAGTTGCGGTCGGAGCGATAGGCCTGGGAGCGCGGTGCCAGCACCGAGGTCAGCATGTCGCTCTTCGCCTCGGTCATCCACAGGCCGGTACTGAGGTCCACCAGCGGATTGTTCTCGGGCAGGTAACGGTAGCGTGCGGTGTAGGTGTCGATCTTCACTTCGCTCAATGGGTACTGGTAGATGCCGGCGGTGCCGAAACGGAAGATGTCCGACGGCATGATCTCCCCGGTGCGCCCGTCGTAGCGACGATAGCCGAGGTCCAGGGTGTGCTCGTCGGCGATGCGCCAGGTCGCCTTGAGCAGGTAGGACTCGGTCTCCGACGACGAGTTGAGCACTTCCTCTCCTGCGTTGTAGACCTTGGCTACGCTGCTTTCCTCGCGACCGTAGCGGTTGTAGACGCGATAGCGGTCCTGGCCTTTCTTGCCGGAAAAGTAGTTGCCCTGATTGCGCTGCGCATAGGCGGCGACCAGGTCCAGATGCTCGTTGCGGTAGGCGAAGGCGGCGCTGCCGGACTTGGCCTGGGAGCCGAACAGGCTGCCGCGGTCATCGTGCGGCACGCTGCTGAGATTCTCGGTCTTCGAACTGGCGCTGCGGTGCTGCGGGGCGACGCCGTTGTTCCAGACGTTGCCGGTGAAGCGCACGCCGAGGTCCTTGCCGTCGACCAGGATGTCCTTGACGCCGATGGTGCGCATTTCCACGCTGCCGCCGATCGCGCCCGAGCGGGTCGAGGGACCCTTGTCGACGGTCACGCTGCTGACCAGGTCGGGATCGATGTAGCTGCGCTGCTGGGTGCCGGCGTAGCCGCGGTAGACGTCCAGCGCCTGCTCCGCGCCGTCGACCCGCACCGCCACCCGGCTCTGCCCCTGGATGCCGCGGATGTTGACGTCCAGCGCGCCACCGTTGCGGCTGTCGCCGACCTGTACGCCCGGGATGCCCTGGAGCAGGTCACCCACGGAAACCCGGCCGAAGCGGTCGATGTCTTCGCTGGAGAGGTACACCGACGAGCGCGGCGCGGTATAGGTTTCCTTCTGCGGATCGGCCAGCTCGGCGGCCGAGACCACCACCGGCGACAGGTCGGCCGGGGCTTCTCCGGACATGCGCGGCTCGACCAGCAGGTAGGCGCCGGAGGTTCCCGCCGCGACCTGCAGGCCGGTGTTCGACAGCACTCGCTGCAAGCCTTCCAGTACGCTGTAGCGGCCCTTGAGCGCCGGCGCGGTGCGGCCGCGGGTCAGCGCGGGGTCGAAGGACAGCAGCAGGCCCGACTGGCTGGCGAAGGCGCCCAGGGAGGCGCCCAGCGAACCCGCCGGGATGTCGTAGCTGCGCGGCGTGGCGTCGTCCAGGCGGGTAGCCGCGCTGTGCTGGCCGACGCTCTGCGCGTGGGCCAGGCCGCCGCCGAGCAGGCCGGCGCCGACCGCCGACAGGCCGAGCAGGGCGCAGCGCAGGGCAAGGGTGAGCGGGGAGAGGCGCGACAAGGGACGCGCCAGGCTGGGGATAGGGCGTTGTAGGGACATGACTTCTTCGCTCGCAGGGTTGGCGCCCGTCATTGCGGGCTCTCATTCCCTCTGTCGCACGAGATTGGAAAAGGGATATTTCGGGTTCGGCGGGGCCGGTCGAGGAAGGGCGCCGGCATTGTGGTCAGCAGAAAATTAGTGATAATAGTTTTCATTTGCGATTGAAACCAGCTGACTATTCCGATGAATGCGCCTCCGATGAATGCGCCAAGCCCCTGCCTGCAAGCGGACCGCGACTGCGTCGCCACGCTCTACCGTGAAAACCATGCCTGGTTGCGCAACTGGCTGGCCTACCGACTTCGCTCCTGGGGACGCGGCGTGGCCGACGACCTGGCCCACGACACCTTCCTGCGCATCCTCGCCAGCCGCGATGGCGGCCAGCGTGACGCGATCCGTCAGCCGCGCGCCTACCTCACCCGCATCGCCAACTGCGTGCTGGTCAGCTGGCGCCGTCGCCAATCGCTGGAACTCGCCTGGCTGGAGGCCCTGGCCACGTTGCCCGAGCCGTTGCAGCCGTCGCCGGAACAACAGAGTGTGATCGTCGAGACCCTGCACGAGATCGACGCGCTGCTCGACACCCTGCGACCGCGGGTGAAACAGGCATTCCTGATGGCGACGCTGGACGGCATGAAGCAGAAGGACATCGCCCAGGCGCTGGGCGTCGCGCTGCCGACGGTGAAGAAGTTCATCCACCAGGCCTACGTGACCTGCCTGAGCCTGATGCCCGATGAATGACCGCGCTTCCAGCCGGGCGCCGCAGGCGGGCGATACGGAGCTTTCCGGGCCGCCGGCCGCCGAGGCGATCGCCCCGCAGGTGCTCAGGGAGACCGCCTCCTGGCTGCTGCTGATGCAGGAGGGGCCGCTGGCTCCGGCGCAGCAGGCCGAGCTGGAGTCCTGGCGCTCGCGCAGCCCCGAGCACCAGCGCGCCTGGCGGCGCGCCGAGCGTCTGCTGGCGAATATCGGTTCGCTGCCGCCGGCGCTGGCCCGGCGTGCGCTCGAGCGTCCGTCCGGCAGCGGCCGGCGCGCGGTCCTGCGCGGCCTGGCCCTGCTGCTCGGCGGCGCACCGCTGGTCTGGTGGGGATGGCGCGCCCAGGTCTGGCGCGACGGCTTCGGCGCCGACTACCTCACTGCCGTCGGCGAGCGGCGCGATCTGGTGCTGGAGGACGGCAGCCAGCTCGAGATGAACACCGACAGCGCGCTGGACGTGCGCTACGACGCCGGCCAGCGCCTGCTGCGCCTGTATCGCGGAGAGATCTACCTCCGCACCGCGGCGGATCGGCGCGAGCCGCCGCGGCCGTTCCTGGTGCGCACCGAACAGGGCCTGATGCGCGCGCTGGGTACCGCCTTCAGCGTCCGACGCGAGGGCGCAGAGACAGTGCTGGCGGTGTACGAAGGCGCGGTACAGGTGCGTCCGGAGGGCGCCGCGAGCGCGGCGGATGGCCGGGTGATCGAGGCTGGCCAGCGGGTGCGCTTCGATCGCCAGCGGATCGGCCCCGTCGAGTCCGCCAGCGAGGCCGCGCTGGCCTGGCGCCAGGGCCTGCTGGTGGCCGACGACATGCCGCTGCGGCAGTGGGCGGGAGAACTGATGCGCTACGGGGGCGAGAGCATCGAGTGCGAGCCGTCGCTGGACCCGCTTCGGGTCTCCGGCACCTTTCCCATCGACGACCTGCCGCTGGCCCTGGCGATGCTGGCGCAGACCCATGGCCTGCGCCTCGTGCACCAAGGTCGGCGGGTGCTGATCAGGCGCTGAGGGAGGCGCGGCGGCTCAGCCGGCCAGCAACCAGACCCCGGCGCCCGCCGAGGCCAGCCCGGCGAGACGTACCAGGGGCGCGGCCGCCTGCGGCAGGAAGCGCACCAGCGCGTAGCCGGCGGCGTGCAGCGCGGCGGTGGCGGCGACGAAACCGAGCGCGTACAGCCAGGGGCTGGAGAGGTCCGGCAGCTCCAGGCCGTGGGCGACCCCGTGGGCCAGGGCGAACAGCGCGGTGGCGGCCATCGCCAGCGCCAGCGGCGGGCGCACGGCGAGGGCCACGCAGAGACCGAGGGCGAGCACCGAGGCGGCGATGCCGGTCTCCATGAACGGCAGTTGCAGGCCCTCGAAGCCGAGCAGCCCGCCGACCAGCATGGTGCCGACGAAGGTGCAGGGCAGGGCGAGGCGCGCGGCTCCCTGTTGCTGGGCGGCCCAGAGGCCGACGGCGAACATCGCCAGCAGGTGGTCGAGACCGGTGAGCGGATGGGCGAGGCCGGCGACCAGGCCGTGTTCGCCGTGGCCGGGGTGGGCGAAGGCCAGCGCCGGCGCGGCGAGCAGGACGAGGGCGGCGAGCAGCTTGGGCAGTTTCATTGGCGGTTCCTTGTCGTTGCGAAGTGGCGTCAGGCGGCGGTCAGCAGGCCCTGGCGCTCGATGAAGGCGATGATTTCGTCCAGCCCCTGGCCGGTCTTCTGGTTGCTGAACACGAACGGTTTGTCGCCGCGCATGCGCCGGGCGTCCCGGTCCATCACATCGAGGGAGGCGCCGACCAGCGGCGCCAGGTCGATCTTGTTGATCACCAGCAGGTCCGACTTGCAGATGCCGGGGCCGCCCTTGCGCGGGATCTTGTCGCCGGCGGAAACGTCGATCACGTAGAGGGTCAGGTCGGACAGCTCGGGGCTGAAGGTGGCCGACAGGTTGTCGCCGCCGGATTCCACCAGGATCAGTTCGAGGCCGGGGAAGCGCCGGTTGAGCTGGTCCACCGCCTCCAGGTTGATCGAGGCGTCCTCGCGGATCGCCGTGTGCGGGCAGCCGCCGGTTTCCACGCCGATGATCCGCTCGGGGGCGAGGGCCTCGTTGCGCACCAGGAACTCTGCGTCTTCCTGGGTATAGATGTCGTTGGTGACCACCGCGAGGTTGTAGCGCTCGCGCAGTTCGCGGCACAGGGCCAGGGTCAGGGCGGTCTTGCCGGAGCCCACCGGACCGCCGATGCCGACACGCAGGGGTTGGGATGTCATGGGGTTTCTCCTAGGAACGGAACA
Organism: Pseudomonas sp. 2VD; assembly: GCF_005503585.1. NCBI lineage: Bacteria > Pseudomonadati > Pseudomonadota > Gammaproteobacteria > Pseudomonadales > Pseudomonadaceae > Pseudomonas > Pseudomonas sp. 2VD. Next base: position 2,889 of record NZ_SCND01000263.1, on the reverse strand, counting down.
GACGGCTGTACTGGGTTTCGTGGGTCATGCTGGCCAGCGCCAGACCGAACGCGGCGCTGCCCTCGACGGCGGGCCGCCGCAGCGCCTCGGCGCAGGCGCGGTCGAGTTCCGGCAGCAGGCTGGAAGCAAGTTTCTGCGCGGCCAGTTGGCCGAGCGGCAGGGTTTTCATCAGCACCGCCAACTGGTTTTCCAGCCAGCTCCAGAACCAGGCACTGAGCGCCTCCTCGGCGTCCAGGCGCCAGGCGCGCGCGGCCATCGCCCAGGCGGCGGCGAGATTGGGCGGGTCCTGGCGCGCCAGCCAGGCGCGGCCGGGAGCGTCGAGTTCGGGCAGGGCTTCCAGCAATTGGTGCAGGGAAAAGCCCATCTGCCGGCTCTCCTGGGCCAGCTCGCGGGTCTCGCGGCTGGCCCTATGGCGCTCGCTGGCCGCATCGCAGGCGGCCCAGTCGCCGATCAACGCGGCGCGCAGCAGGCCGGCCAGCAGCGGCGCCTCGAAGCGCGCCAGGTTCAGTTGCAACTGGTCGACCAGCCAGGTCCGCGCGCTCTCGGCGTCGCGCACCCAGCCATTGTCGAGGGCCGCCTCCAGGCCCTGGGAATAGCTGTATCCGCCGATCGGCAACTGCGAGCTGGCCAGGCGCAGGCGCGCCCAGATGCTGTTCACCGGCGCACGCCGAACTGGTGCAGGCGCGGCGCGTAGTTGAACTCCGCCTCGCCATGGTGCGAGTGGTGGTGGCCTCCGCCGTAGGCGCCGTGCTCCGGCTGGAACGGCGTCTCGATGGCCTCCACCGTGGCGCCGAGCTGTTCGAGCATGGCTTTCAGCACGTAGTCGTCGAGCAGGCGCAGCCAGCCGTCGCCGACCTGCAGGGCGACGTGACGGTTGCCCAGGTGGTAGGCGGCTCGGGTCAGTTCCAGCGGGCTGGCGCAGGTGACGTGGAGCAGACGTTCGGAGCGGGCGACGACCCGCACCAGGCGACCGTCGCGGGCCTCCAGGCAGTCGCCGTCGGCCAGCGGCGGCTGGCCGCGCTCGAGGAACAGGCCGACCTCCTCGCCGCTCGCCGCGAAGCAGCGCAGGCGGCTCTTGCTGCGCGCCTCGTAGGTCAGGTGGAGTTCTTCGTCCCAGCGGGGTGAGCGGGCGGGCAGGCGTTGGTGAATGACCAGCATGGGCAGTTTCCGCAATGCGACAGGAAAGGAATCACAACAAGCACCAGCAAGGGCCTTGCCAGGTCGATGCGGGACGCCTGTACCGGGAAAACGGGGCCATAGGGATGTAACAAAATATTGCAGCGCGCCAGGTTGGTGCGCAACGACTTTTTTGCCGCACCGGAAAGGTGCGCGCGCGTCTAGTCCGCGGGCGAACGCCGAGCCGGAGGTCCGCTGGGGAGGTGTGGGGTCAGTCGGGCAGGCCGTGCCAGTGCTTGCCGCCGATCATGATGAAACGCAGCTGGTGGGTGATCTTCGCGGCCGGCATCAGGTGCGGCGGCAGGTCGGCGGCGGGTGGGTCGATCAGCTCCGGAAGGGTGGCGAAGACGGTCTTCACCACCAGGTCGGCGAACACGTCGAGGGCCGCGCCGTCGAGGTGCGGCATCTTGTTCAGCAGCGCCAGGTCGGCGGCCAGGTCGTCGGTGATGCGCTGGCGCAGGCTGGCGATGGCCTGGCGGATCGGCAACGAGCCGCCGTATTGCTCGCGGGCGAGGAAGAGGAACTGCGAGCGGTTGGCGCCGACCGCGTCGAGGAAGATGCGCACCGAGGCGTCGATCAGCCCGCCCAGTTCGAACTCGTTGCGGCGCACCGCGCGCAGGGTGGCGCGGAAGGTCTCGTCGACCTCGGCGACCAGCGCCAGGCCGAGCTGGTCCATGTCGCTGAAGTGCCGATAGAAGCCGGCCGGGACGATGCCGGCTGCGCGCGTCACTTCGCGCAGGCTGAGGCTGCCGAAGCCGCGCCCGCTTTCCATCAGGTGGCGCGCGGCGCTCATCAGCGCGTGGCGGGTCTGCTGTTTCTGTTCGGCGCGGGGTGAGGACATACGGCTTCCTTTGGCAGACCGGCGACTGTAGCAAAAGCCCCGCGACCCGGTCGAACCGGGGACGGCAGCGGTCGAAGGATACATCAGTGAACGCTTGTTGACTCGATTGCGCGGAACGGGCAAAGTTTTGTGAACGATCGTTCACTGAAATATTCTCGATGGCCTTGCTTCCCCTCGCTCTCCTGACCCCCTTGCTCGCACCCCTGCGCCGTCTCGCCGCCCGTGGCTGGCTGCGCGAGGCCGATGTCGACGGCCTGCTGCGCCACGCCCATCCGCTGGCGTCGCTGAACCGCCACTATGCGCGGGTCGAGGCACGCTACTGGGTGGCCGACGATATGCTCGCCCTGGCCCTGCGTACCGCCCCCGGCTGGCCGCCGGCGCGGCCGGGCCAGCACATCCAGCTGCTGGCGGAGCGCGACGGGGTGCGGGTCGGGCGCAGCTACAGCCTGACCCGGGTGGTCGGCGAGCGCCTGGAAATCGCCGTCAAGCGTCACCCGGACGGGCTGCTCTCGCCCTGGTTGTGCGAACACCTGGCGGTCGGCCAGCGTGTCGAGTTGCAGCCCGCGCAAGGCGATCTGCGCTGGCCGATGCAGGCCGAGGCGGTCTGCCTGCTGGCCGCCGGCAGCGGCCTGACGCCCTTGCTCGGCCTGCTCCGCGAGGCGCTGGAGAACGGCTATCGCGGTCCCGTGCTGTGGCTGCACTACGTCCGTCATCCCGGCCAGCGCGCCTGGCTCGGCGAGTTGGAGGCGCTGGCGGCGCGCCACCCGAACCTGGAGTTGCGCTGGAGCCTGACCCGCGGGGCGCGGGCCGATGGCTGCCTGGAGGGGCATTTCCAGCCGCGCCACCTGGACGGCTGGGCAGCCGACCTGGCG
>NZ_SCND01000262.1:0-8941 GCF_005503585.1 Pseudomonas sp. 2VD | reverse complement strand
CATGTACCGCCTGCACAAGTGGGCGGGCATCCTGGCCATCGTCCTCGGCCTGTTGCACTACCTGCTGGAGTTGGCCGGCCCCTGGCTGGCGGGTATCGTCGGCAAACCGGTGAAAGGCCCGCGGGTGGAAACCTTCCTCGACGTCTTCCGTGGCTCGGCCAAGGAGTTGGGTGAATGGTCGGCGTGGATTCTCGGCGGGATGCTGCTGATAACTCTCTGGCAGCGCTTCCCGTATCACCTCTGGCGTTATGTGCACAAGGCGTTGTCCCTGGTCTACCTGGTACTGGCCTTCCATTCCGTGGTGCTCGCCCCGGCCAGCTACTGGAGCCAGCCGGCCGGTTGGCTGGTGGCGGCCTGCGCTCTGCTCGGTTCGGCCTGCGCACTGTTGTCTCTGAGCGGGCGGATCGGTCGCGCGCGCCGCCATGCGGGCGTGGTCACCGCCGTCGAGCGGCACGGCGAAAGCCTGCTCGAGGTGACCTGCCGGCTGCAGGGCGACTGGTCGCACAGGGCCGGGCAGTTCGCCTTTCTCACCTGCGACCGCCTGGAGGGTGCCCATCCGTTCACCATTGCCAGCGCCGACCGCGGCTGCGGCGAGGTGCGCTTCAGCATCAAGGCGTTGGGCGACTACACCCGGCGCCTGCAGGACAACCTGGAGGTCGGCGCCAGGGTCGAGGTGGAGGGGCCATACGGCTGCTTCGACTTCCGCCGTGGCCTGGCCGGGCGGCAGGTCTGGGTCGCCGCCGGGATCGGCGTGACGCCGTTCATCGCCTGGCTGGAGTCGCTGCAGGCCGCGCCGGGAAGCGCGCCATCGGTGGAGCTGCACTATTGCGTGCGCAATTCCCAGGAAGCGCTGTTCGCCGGGCGCTTGCGCGAGCTTTGCGAACACCTGCCCAGCGTGACCCTGCACATCCGCTATAGCGACGAGCAGGGCAAGCCGCAGGCGGCGCAACTGGGCGTGCTGAAGAGCGCCGAAGGACGCTGGCCGAGCGTCTGGTTCTGCGGCCCGCAGGGGCTGGCCGACAGCCTGCGCCGCGATCTGCGCCGGCAGGGCATGCCGCTGCGGCTGTTCCACCAGGAAGCCTTCCGCATGCGCTGAGCCTGCCGGAAACGAAAAAAGCCCCGCCAAAGCGGGGCTTTTTCATCGCGCGGTCGCTCAGAGGCCGGCGGCGTCGCGCAGGAGAGCGGCCTTGTCGGTCTTCTCCCAGGTGAACGCGGTGAAGGTATCGCCGTCCACGGTCAGCTCGAACGGATGACGGCCGAAGTGGCCGTAGGCCGCGGTCGGCTGGTACATCGGGTGGAGCAGGTCGAGCATCTTGGTGATCGCGTACGGGCGCAGGTCGAAGTGCTCGCGGACCAGTTGCACGATCTTCTCGTCGCTGACCTTGCCGGTGCCGAAGGTGTTGATCGAGATCGAGGTCGGCTGGGCCACGCCGATGGCGTAGGAAACCTGGATCTCGCAACGCTCGGCGAGGCCGGCGGCGACGATGTTCTTCGCCACGTAGCGGCCGGCGTAGGCGGCGGAGCGGTCGACCTTGGACGGGTCCTTGCCGGAGAACGCGCCGCCGCCGTGGCGGGCCATGCCGCCGTAGGAGTCGACGATGATCTTGCGTCCGGTCAGGCCGCAGTCGCCGACCGGGCCGCCGATCACGAAGTTGCCGGTCGGGTTGATGTGGAACTGGGTGTCCTTGTGCAGCAGCTCGGCCGGCAGCACCTGCTTGATGATCAGCTCCATCACGCCGTCGCGCAGGTCGTTATAGGAGACTTCCGGGTTGTGCTGGGTGGACAGCACCACCGCATCGATGCCGACCACCTTGCCGCCTTCGTAGCGGCAGGTCACCTGGGACTTGGCGTCCGGGCGCAGCCATGGCAGCAGGCCGGACTTGCGCGCCTCGGCCTGGCGCTCGACCAGGCGGTGGGAGAAGCAGATCGGCGCCGGCATCAGCACGTCGGTCTCGTTGCTGGCGTAGCCGAACATCAGGCCCTGGTCGCCGGCGCCCTGGTCTTCCGGCTTGGCCCGGTCGACGCCCTGGTTGATGTCCACCGACTGCTTGCCGATGATGTTCAGCACGCCGCAGGTGGCGCCATCGAAGCCGACGTCGGAGCTGTCGTAGCCGATGTCGATGATGACCTTGCGCACCAGCTCTTCCAGGTCGACCCAGGCGGAGGTGGTGACTTCACCGGCGATGATCGCCACGCCGGTCTTGACCAGGGTTTCGCATGCCACGCGAGCGTACTTGTCCTTGGCGATGATGGCGTCCAGCACCGCGTCGGAGATCTGGTCCGCGATCTTGTCCGGATGGCCTTCGGACACGGACTCGGAGGTGAAAACGGAATATTCGCTCATCAATCGGTTCCTACATTACCGGTGGGTGAGGCGGCTTTCGGATGCATCCCTGGCGAAGTGCCGGACCTGGATCTGGAAGCCATTGCGTAAACCAATGTAAAGACTCTCGCCGGGCGTGAGCCCTGCGGCGTCGGCCCACTGGGCCAGGTCCTCCTGTTCGAAACCCAACCAGAGGTCGCCGCAGGCCTCCCTGGCCCAGCCCTGGTTGTGCCGGCACAAGTCCGTCACCAGCAGGCTGCCGCCCGGATGGACCAGGCGGGCCAACTGTTTCAGCGCCTCCGCCGGCGCGGCGAAGTGGTGCAGGACCATGTTCAGCACCACGCAATCGGCCGGTTCGGCGGCATCCTGCAGGGCATCGGCCAATTCCAGGCGGACGTTGCCCAATCCTTCTTCCTTGCAGCGCTGGCGCGCCAGTTCCAGCATCGCCGCGCTGTTGTCCAGCGCCGTGACCTGGCGGAAACGCCTGGCGAGTTCCGGCAGGAACCCGCCGTCCCCCGGGCCGACCTCCAGCGCCGTGGCGCCGGGGGCGAAGGCCAGTGCGTCGAGCAAGGCCAACACGCTCTCACGGTATTGCGGCAGTCCTGCGATCAGGTCCTGCTGGGCCTGGAACTTGTCCGCCGCGCGGGCGAAGAAGTCCTGGCTGACCGCCGCGCGCTGGGCGTGCACGGCATCGATCCGCGCCCGCACGTCGTCGGGTAGCGCCCGTTCGTCCACTTCCTCCAGCAGCGCCGCGTGCAGCGCGCCGCCGGTGCGTTCGGCCAGGGGCAGCGAACGTCGGTAGAAGATCGCGTTGCCTTCGCGGCGCGTCGCCACCAGCCCGGCCTGGGCCAGCACCTTGAGGTGGTGGCTCATGCCCGACTGGCCGATGGCGAAGATCTGCGCCAGCTCCAGCACGCCGAACGAATCGTTGGCCAGGGCGCGCAACACGTTCAGTCGCAGCGAGTCGCCAGCCGCCTTGCACAGCGCGGCGAGCGGGTCGTAGTCGTCTGGTCGTATCGAAGGCACGCGAAGGCTCATGGAGGCGCAGTCTAGTACCGGGTCCGAACCCCGGCAATGCCTGTATCAAAAATTTTTGATATTGATGACGGGTGGCCGTCGCGCAATTGCAATCCGGCTGCGCCAGGCTTCTGGCAAAACCGGTCGGCAGCGACATACTGTCCCCCTGCCGATCTGTCATTGCCCCTTGGGCCTTCGGTGGGCGAAAATGGCGCCCTTTTTTTCACTCCTGGTCTTCCGACCAGCAACCCCCGTAGGAGAATTGCGATGCCCAGCCGTCGTGAGCGAGCCAATGCCATCCGTGCACTGAGCATGGATGCCGTGCAGAAAGCCAACAGCGGCCACCCGGGCGCCCCGATGGGCATGGCCGATATCGCCGAGGTCCTCTGGCGCGACTACATGCAGCACAACCCGAGCAACCCGCAGTGGGCCAACCGCGACCGCTTCGTGCTGTCCAACGGCCACGGCTCGATGCTGATCTACTCCCTGCTGCACCTCACCGGGTACGACCTCGGCATCGAGGACCTGAAGAACTTCCGCCAGCTCAACTCGCGCACCCCGGGCCACCCGGAGTACGGCTACACCGCCGGCGTCGAGACCACCACCGGTCCGCTCGGCCAGGGCATCGCCAATGCGGTGGGCATGGCGCTGGCGGAGAAGGTCCTGGCCGCCCAGTTCAACCGCGACGGCCACACGGTGGTCGACCACTACACCTACGCCTTCCTCGGCGACGGCTGCATGATGGAAGGCATTTCTCATGAGGTCGCCTCGCTGGCCGGCACCCTGCGCCTGAACAAGCTGATCGCCTTCTACGACGACAACGGCATTTCCATCGACGGCGAGGTCCACGGCTGGTTCACCGACGACACCCCGAAGCGCTTCGAGGCCTATGGCTGGCAAGTGATCCGCAACGTCGACGGGCATGACGCCGACGAGATCAAGACCGCCATCGATACCGCCCGCAAGAGCGACCAGCCGACCCTGATCTGCTGCAAGACCGTGATCGGCTTCGGCTCGCCGAACAAGCAGGGCAAGGAAGAGTGCCACGGCGCGCCGCTGGGTGCCGACGAGATCGCCGCGACCCGCGCCGCGCTGGGCTGGGAGCACGCTCCGTTCGAAATCCCGGCGCAGATCTACGCCGAGTGGGACGCCAAGGAAACCGGCGCCGCCCAGGAAGCCGAGTGGAACAAGCGTTTCGCCGCCTACCAGGCCGCCCATCCGGAACTGGCCGCCGAACTGCTGCGCCGCCTGAAGGGCGAGCTGCCGGCCGACTTCGCCGAGAAGGCCGCGGCCTACGTCGCCGATGTTGCCAACAAGGGTGAGACCATCGCCAGCCGCAAGGCCAGCCAGAACGCGCTGAACGCCTTCGGCCCGCTGCTGCCGGAGCTGCTCGGCGGTTCCGCCGACCTGGCCGGCTCCAACCTGACCCTGTGGAAGGGCTGCAAGGGCGTCAGCGCCGACGACGCTGCCGGCAACTACGTGTTCTACGGCGTGCGTGAATTCGGCATGAGCGCGATCATGAATGGCGTCGCCCTGCACGGCGGTTTCATTCCCTACGGTGCGACCTTCCTGATCTTCATGGAATACGCGCGCAACGCCGTGCGCATGTCCGCACTGATGAAGCAGCGCGTGCTCTACGTGTTCACCCACGACTCCATCGGCCTCGGCGAGGACGGCCCGACCCACCAGCCGATCGAACAACTGGCCAGCCTGCGCCTGACCCCGAACCTGGACACCTGGCGCCCGGCCGACGCGGTCGAGTCGGCGGTGGCCTGGAAGCATGCCATCGAGCGTGCCGACGGTCCGTCCGCGCTGATCTTCTCCCGCCAGAACCTGCCGCACCAGGCGCGCGACGTCGCCCAGGTGGCCGATATCGCCCGCGGCGGCTACGTGCTGAAGGACTGCGAAGGCGAGCCGGAACTGATCCTGATCGCCACCGGTTCGGAAGTCGGCCTGGCCGTGCAGGCCTACGACAAGCTCAGCGAGCAGGGCCGCAAGGTCCGCGTGGTATCGATGCCGTGCACCAGCGTCTACGAGCAGCAGGACGAGTCCTACAAGCAGTCCGTGCTGCCGGTGGAAGTCGGCGCGCGCATCGCCATCGAGGCCGCCCATGCCGACTACTGGTACAAGTACGTCGGTCTCGACGGGCGCATCATCGGCATGACCAGCTTCGGCGAGTCGGCGCCGGCCCCGGCGCTGTTCGAGCACTTCGGCTTCACCCTGGACAACGTCCTGGCGGTGGCCGAGGAGCTGCTGGAAGACTGATGCACACGCTCTACTGGCGGGACCTCGAAAGCCCCGCCAATGGCGAATGGCTGGGCCTCGCGGTCCAGGTGGAGGGCGCCCATCGGGCGCCCTCTTTCCTTCATCTGCAATCCGGCGGCCAGGCCCGCATTCGCCTGATGCGTGGCGATCAGCCGCTGCTCTGGGCCACCCAGTTGCCGTACCACGATGGCATCTGGCTGGTGAAGAGCCTGGTCGCGGCGAGCCCGGCGCAGGCCAGCGTGCCGCCCATCGACTCGCCGACCCTGGAAGCCTTGCGCGGCCTGCGCGGCGAGGCCCGCTACAAGGCCTGGAGCCGGCATTTCGTCGAGGCCCTGCGCGCCAGCCCGGGCAGTTGCCTGGAGGCCGGGCGCTGGTTGCTGCGCCTGTCGCTCGCCGAGCAGGCGCCCGCCTGGCAGCCGCCGCAGAGCCACGATCCGCGCGAACGGGTGCTGGAACGCTGGCGCTACCGCAGCGTCGGGCGCGACGCTCTGTTGCCGGACTGGCGCTTCTACAGTCTGGAGAAGGTCCTCGACGACGATTGGGTGCAGTGGCTCGACTGGTGGGGGCGCGACAACGACGCCCTGATCGCCCTGCGCCGGGTCGAGGATGACGAGGGGCGGGTCAAGTGGTGGCGCAAGAAGGCCCGCGAAGGCGAGCTGCCGCCGGTGCTGGCGCTGCGCCTGAACTGCCTGGATGCCTGCGTGATCCTCGATGGCCACTGCCGGCTGCGCGCCGGCCTGCTGGAGAACGTCGCGCCGGAGATCCTGGTGCTCTGCGCCTACGACGAGCAGCCGATGCCGGTGGATACGGCACAGCGCGAACGGGTGCTGCAATCGCTGGCGCAGCGGGTCGACGCGCCGGTGCGCCGTGGACGCCGGCCGCTGGATAGCGAACAGCTCAACCAGGTGCTGCTGCGCCTGTTCGACGACCGTCCCTGGCCGCGAGTGCTGACCCGTGCCCGCGCGGTGCTGAAGGAAGAACAGTGGTGCGCGGAAGTGCGCGACTGGCTGGCCGCCCGCGAGCGCCTGGACGCGCTGGAGCCGATCATCCGTCGCGTCGAGTAGCGCGCCAGCGCCGCAGCCATTCCAGGCCTGCCGAGGTGTCGCCGCGCGGACGGTACTCGCAGCCGATCCAGCCCTGGTAGCCGAGCCGGTCGAGTAGCTCGAACAGGTAGGGGTAGTTCACTTCGTTGTCGTCATCCGGCTCGTGGCGGTCGGGTACCCCGGCGATCTGGACGTGGCCGATATTGCCGATGTCGCGACGCAGGGTGGTGGCCAGGTCGCCCTCGACGATCTGGCAGTGGTAGCAGTCGAACTGTACCTGCAGGTTGTCCGCGCCGACCTCGCGGCAGATGGCCTGGGCGTCGTCCTGGCGGGTGAGGAAGAAGCCCGGCATGTCGCGGTTGTTGATCGGCTCTATGAGCACCGTCAGCCTGGCGCCGGCGGCTTCGCGGGCGGCATGGGCGAGGTTGTCGAGGTAGGTCTCGCGGTGGCGGATGCGGTCGGCGCCGGCCGGCAGCAGTCCGGCCATGACATGGATGTGGCGGTTGCCGAGGACCTGGGCGTAGTCGATGGCCTGGGCGATGGCGCGGCGGAATTCGGCCTCGCGCCCCGGCAGGCTGGCCAGGCCGCGCTCGCCCTTGTCCCAGTCGCCGGGTGCGGCATTGAACAGCACCTGGCGCAGGCCGTGGTCGTCCAGCCGGGCCTTCAGTTCGGCCGCAGGGTAGGCATAGGGGAACAGGTACTCCACGCCCTCGAAGCCGTCCGCCGCGGCGGCGGCGAAGCGTTCGAGGAAGTCGTGGCGGGGGTAGAGCATGCTGAGGTTGGCGGCGAAGCGGGGCATCTGGCGCTCCTGGCGGTCGGTGGATGCGGGCGAGCCTTGCACAGCGGAACGCGGTCGCGCCAGCCAGGTGTCGCATGAATCGTTTCAGCGCCAGCGCGCGAGCCGTCGCCGCGGCGCATGCGCCGCGCGGGTCGCGGACGGTTCCCAGGCGGGCCCATCCCCCGCATAATTGGCGCCTTTCACTGGCCCCTTGCCGGAGCTATCCCTGCCGATGTCCACCCCGCCTTTTCGCGTCGCGCTCAATGGCTATGGCCGTATCGGCCGCTGCGTCCTGCGCGCGCTGCACGAGCGCCCGGAGCAACTGGGCTTCGAGATCGTCGCGCTGAACGACCTGGCCGACCAGGCCAGCGTCGAGTACCTGACCCGCTTCGACTCCACCCATGGCCGCTTTCCCGGCGAAGTGAAGGTCGACGGCGACTGCCTGCACATCAACGGCGATTGCGTGAAGGTGCTGCGCAGCCCGACTCCGGAGGCCATCGACTGGCAGGCGCTGCGGGTCGACCTGGTGCTGGAGTGCTCCGGCCAGTACACCAACCGCGCCCAGGCCGAGCGTTTCCTCCGCGCCGGCGCGCCGCGGGTGCTGTTCTCGCAGCCGATGGCGAGCGAGGCGGACATCGACGCCACCATCGTCTATGGGGTCAACCAGCAGGACCTCAGCGGCCGCGAAACGCTGGTCTCCAACGCCTCCTGCACGACCAATTGCGGGGTGCCGCTGCTCAAGCTGCTGAACGAGGCGATCGGCCTGGAATACGTGTCGATCACCACCATCCACTCGGCGATGAACGACCAGCCGGTGATCGACGCCTACCACCATGAGGACCTGCGCCGTACCCGTTCGGCGTTCCAGTCGGTGATCCCGGTGTCCACCGGTCTGGCGCGCGGCATCGAACGCCTGTTGCCGGAACTTGCCGGGCGCATCCAGGCCAAAGCCATACGCGTGCCCACGGTGAACGTCTCGGCGCTGGACATCACCCTGCAGACTTCCCGCGACACCTCCGCCGCCGAGATCAACCGGGTGCTTCGCGAGGCCGCCGAAAGCGGCCCGCTGCGCGGACTGCTGGCTTATACCGAGCTGCCGCACGCCAGTTGCGATTTCAACCACGACCCCCATTCGGCCATCGTCGATGGCAGCCAGACCCGCGTTTCCGGGCCTCGCCTGGTCAACCTGCTGGCCTGGTTCGACAACGAATGGGGATTCGCCAACCGTATGCTCGACGTCGCCGGACACTACCTGCGCGCCGCCGTGCCTGATCAACAAGTACCCAAGGACTGATTGTCATGACCGTGTTGAAGATGACTGACCTCGACCTCAAAGGTAAGCGCGTGCTGATCCGCGAGGACCTCAACGTGCCCGTGAAGGACGGCCAGGTGCAGAGCGATGCACGGATCAAGGCCGCCCTGCCGACCCTCAAGCTGGCCCTGGAGAAGGGCGCGGCGGTGATGGTCTGCTCGCACCTGGGCCGTCCGACCGAGGGCGAGTTCTCCGCCGAGAAC
>NZ_SCND01000261.1:0-8949 GCF_005503585.1 Pseudomonas sp. 2VD | reverse complement strand
CTTCCTGCGGGTTCGGCGCAGCGACGAGGCCCAGGGCGGCATGCTCGCCCGCGCCCAGGAACTGGAGGCGTTGCAGGAGCGGCGGGAGGCCCTGGAAACCCGTGTCGCCGAAGGCGAGGAGCGTCTGGCTGCGGCCCGCGACGAGCAGCGCGAGCTGGAAGGCGCGCGCGAGCAGGTGCGGCGCCAGGTCCAGGAGGAGGGGCGCCGGCACGGCGAGCTGAAGGCGCAGTTGTCCGCGCAGCAGGCCAAGGTCGAGCAACTGGTACTGCGTCGCCGCCGTCTCGACGAAGAAGTGGCGGAACTGGCCGAGCAGCGCGCGCTGGAACAGGAGCAACTGAGCGAGGCGCGCCTGACCCTGCAGGAAGCGCTGGATAGCATGGCGCTGGACACCGAGCGCCGGGAAACCCTGCTGGCGGAGCGTGACGCCCTGCGCGAACGGCTCGACCGGATTCGCCAGGATGCCCGTACCCACAAGGACCATGCGCACCAACTGGCGGTGCGGGTCGGCTCGCTGAGGGCGCAGCACAATTCCACCCAGCAGGCTCTGGAGCGCCTCGACCAGCAGTCGGCGCGCCTCAACGAGCGTTGCGAACAGCTCAACCTCAATCTGGAGGAGGGTGCGGCGCCGCTGGAAGAGCTGCGCATGAAGCTCGAGGAGTTGCTGGAGCGACGGATGGCCGTCGAGGACGAACTCAAGCAGGCGCGGCTGGCCCTGGAAGACGCCGATCGCGAACTGCGCGAGGTGGAGAAGCGCCGCGGCCAGGCCGAGCAGCAATCGCAACTGCTGCGTGGCCAGCTGGAGCAGCAGCGCCTGGAGTGGCAGGGGCTGGTGGTGCGGCGCAAAGCCTTGCAGGAGCAGCTCGCCGAAGACGGCTACGACCTGCACACGGTACTGGCCAACCTGCCCCTGGATGCCAGTGAACGCGAATGGGAGGAGCGTCTCGAGAGTCTCGCGGCGCGCATCCAGCGTCTGGGGCCGATCAACCTGGCGGCGATCGAGGAGTACCAGCAGCAGTCCGAGCGCAAGCGCTACCTGGACTCGCAGAACGACGACCTGGCCGAAGCGCTGGAGACGCTGGAAAACGTCATCCGCAAGATCGACCGGGAAACCCGCAATCGCTTCAAGGAAACCTTCGACCAGATCAATGCTGGCCTTCAGGCATTGTTCCCGAAGGTATTCGGCGGCGGTACGGCATATCTGGAACTTACCGGCGAAGATCTACTCGATACCGGTGTGGCGATCATGGCGCGCCCGCCGGGCAAGAAGAACAGCACCATCCACTTGTTGTCCGGCGGGGAAAAGGCGCTGACCGCGCTGGCGCTGGTATTCGCCATCTTCCAGTTGAACCCGGCACCGTTCTGCATGCTCGACGAAGTCGATGCGCCATTGGACGATGCCAACGTCGGACGTTATGCGCGATTGGTGAAGGAGATGTCGGAAAAGGTGCAGTTCATCTATATCACCCACAACAAGATCGCCATGGAAATGGCCGATCAGTTGATGGGCGTGACCATGCATGAGCCGGGCTGTTCACGGCTTGTTGCAGTTGACGTGGAAGAGGCGGTCGCATTGGCTGAAGCCTGAGTGTCAGGCAGTGTAAACTTGTGCATGGGCATGTTAGTTTAATGGCCACTTTTTGTATCGCGTGGGAAAGTTCTGTCAGAACAAGGTTGGCTCCACGTTTCAAGGGACAGGACGTCCTTTTTTCATTTTTTTATTCACCATTTTCACTAGGGGCTACGGAATTACATGGATATCGGTCTGCGCGAATGGCTTATCGTTATCGGGCTTATCGTGATCGCCGGCATTCTCTTCGACGGTTGGCGGCGGATGCGGGGCGGCAAGGGCAAGTTGAAGTTCAAGCTCGACCGCAGTTTCGCCAATCTGCCGGACGACGACGGCGACTCGGCTGAACTGCTGGGGCCGGCGCGGGTGGTCGAGCATCGCGAGCCGTCCTTCGACGAACAGGACCTGCCCAGCGTCAGCGCCCGCGAAACCAAGGAGCGCAAGGGCGGCAAGCGCCAGGAAGAGCCGCGCCAGGGCGATCTGGACCTCGACGAGGGGCTGGCCCTGGAGGCGGACCCGAGCGATGCCGCCGAGCCGGTGGAGCCACGCAAGGGCAAGTCGAAGGGACGCAAGGAGAAAGAGCGGGAGAAAGCCCCTGCGGTCGCCGCCGAACCTGCTCCGGTCGACGAGGTGCTGATCATCAACGTCATCGCCCGCGACGAAAGCGGCTTCAAGGGGCCGGCCTTGCTGCAGAACATCCTCGAGAGCGGCCTGCGCTTCGGCGACATGGACATCTTCCATCGCCACGAAAGCATGGCCGGCAATGGCGAGATCCTGTTCTCCATGGCCAATGCGGTGAAACCGGGCACTTTCGACCTGGACGACATCGACAACTTCAGCACCCGCGCCGTGAGCTTCTTCCTCGGCCTGCCGGGGCCGCGCCATCCGAAGCAGGCCTTCGACGTGATGGTCGCCGCCGCGCGCAAGCTGGCCCACGAGCTGAACGGCGAGCTGAAGGACGAGCAGCGCAGCGTGCTGACCGCCCAGACCATCGAGCACTACCGCCAGCGCATCATCGACCATGAGCGCCGCAGCCTGATGCAGAAGCGCTGATCCGGCCACAGCCCCTTTCTTCGTGCGGGAGAGGGGGCGAACTACTCTATAGAGCAGCCGAGGCTGCTCTTTTCGTTTCACGGACTCCCACCATGACCGACACCCAGGCTGCCGCCGAACGCATCGCGCAACTGCGAACCGAACTGGACACTCACAACTACCGTTACTACGTGCTCGACGAACCGAGCATTCCCGACGCCGAATACGATCGCCTGTTCCGCGAGTTGCAGGCGCTGGAGACCGAGTACCCGCAACTGCTGACGCCCGACTCGCCGACCCAGCGGGTCAGCGGCACGCCGGCCTCGGCGTTCGGCGAAGTGCGCCATGAGATCCCCATGCTCAGCCTCGGCAACGCCTTCGAGGAGCAGGACCTGCTGGACTTCGACCGCCGCGTACGCGAAGGACTGGCCGACCTGTTGCCTGGCGGCGACCTGCTCGGCGGTGGCGCGGAGGTCGAGTACAGTTGCGAGCCGAAGCTGGACGGCCTGGCCGTCAGCCTGCTCTACGAGCGCGGCCAACTGGTGCGCGGCGCCACCCGCGGCGATGGCAGCACCGGCGAGGACATCACCAGCAACGTACGCACCATTCGCAACGTACCGCTGAAGCTGCACGGCGAAGGCTGGCCGGATATCCTCGAAGTGCGCGGCGAGGTGTTCATGTCCAAGGCCGGTTTCGAGGCGCTCAACGCCAAGGCCGTGGAAACCGGCGGCAAGACCTTCGCCAACCCGCGCAACGCGGCGGCCGGCAGCCTGCGCCAGCTGGATTCGAAGATCACCGCCAGTCGCCCGCTGGAGTTCTGTGCCTACGGCTTCGGCCAGGTCAGCGGGACGCTGCCGGACACCCAGGTGGGCATCCTCGAGGCGTTCCGCGGCTGGGGTATCCCCATCAGTCGCGAGCTGCGCCTGGTCAAGGGCGCCCGGGCCTGCCGCGACTACTACGACGACATCGGTCGCCGACGCGATGCGCTGGCCTACGAGATCGACGGCGTGGTGTTCAAGGTCAACCGCATCGCCTTCCAGCGCGAACTGGGCTTCCGCGCGCGCGAGCCGCGTTGGGCGATCGCCCACAAGTTCCCCGCGCGCGAGGAGCTGACCGAGCTGCTGGGCGTCGAGTTCCAGGTCGGCCGCACCGGCGCCGTGACCCCGGTGGCACGCCTCAAGCCGGTGCAGGTGGCCGGCGTCACGGTGTCCAATGCGACCCTGCACAACATGGATGAAGTCGCCCGCCTGGACCTGCGCATCGGCGATACGGTGGTAATCCGCCGTGCTGGCGATGTGATTCCGCAGGTCATGCAGGTGGTGCTCGAGCGCCGCCCGGCGGATGCGCAGGCGATCGAGGTACCCGAGCATTGCCCGGTCTGCGGCTCGGCCGTGGAGCGGACCCAGTTGGTCAAGCGCAGCAAGGGCAGGGAGTCGATCAGCGAGGGCGCTATCTATCGCTGCGTCGGCCGCCTCTCCTGTCAGGCGCAGTTGAAGCAGGCGATCATCCATTTCGTATCGCGCCGAGCAATGGACATCGACGGTCTTGGCGACAAGATCGTCGAGCAACTGGTGGATCGCGGGCTGGTCGCCTCGCCGGCGGATCTCTATACCCTGACCTATGAACAGGTGTTCGAGCTGGAAGGGTTCGCCGAGCTGTCCACCAACAACCTGCTGGCGGCCATCGCCGACAGCCGCAAGCCTTCGCTGGCGCGCTTCATCTTCGCCCTGGGGATTCCCGACGTCGGCGAGGAAACCGCCAAGCTGCTGGCGCGTTCGCTGGGTTCGCTCGAGCGGATCGGCAAGGCGCTGCCGGAAGTGTTGACCTACCTGCCGGACGTCGGCGCCGAGGTGGCCTACGAGATCCACAACTTCTTCGCCGACGAGCACAACCGCCAGGTGATCGCCCAGTTGCGCGATGCCGAACATGGCGTGCAGTTGCAGGAAGAGGGCGAGGTCGCCGCGGAGTTCGCCGCTTGTGCCTCGCTGGCCGGTTTCATCGACAAGCTGAACATTCCCTTCATCGCCGCCACCGGCGCGGAAAAGCTGGCCAGCCGCTTCGGTTCGCTCGACGGCATCATCCGCGCCGACTGGCTCGATCTACGCCAGGTGGAGCGTCTGCCCGAGCGAGCGGCGAAAAGCCTGCGCGATTTCTTCGACGAGCCGGCCAACGTGCAGCGTGCCCTGGCCATCGAGGCGCAGTTGCGTGAGTTCGGCATGCATTGGCAGAGCGAGCGCAAGGCGGTCGAAGGCCTGCCTCTGGCCGGGCAGACCTGGGTGCTGACCGGCACCTTGGAGGCGATGAGCCGGGACGTGGCCAAGGACAAACTGGAAGGGCTCGGCGCCAAGGTGGCCGGCTCGGTGTCGGCCAAGACCCACTGCGTGGTCGCCGGGCCCGGCGCCGGCTCGAAGCTGGCCAAGGCCAACGAGCTGGGCGTGAAGGTGCTCGACGAAGACGGCCTGCTGAAACTGTTCGACGAGCACGGCGTCGCCCGCTGAAGCGGCGGCGCTGCTGCGAAAGATTTCCGAAGACTGGAGTGAACGATGGACAAGGCAAGAAAGCAGCGGTTGCTGGGCGTGCTCGCATTGGTGGTGCTGTTCGGCGCCTACGTGGGTTGGAGCGAGCGGCCGCGCATCCTGCTGCATTACAGTGGCCAGGCTTCGGCGCCGATCGCCTACAGCTACAAGGAGCAGGGCGTGGAAACCTTCTCCGGGGAGATCCGGCCCGGCCAGGTCCGCGAGTTTCCGGTGAAGCTGTTCGGCGGCAGCGATTACCGGATCGCCTTCTCCTTCCATCGCGGTGAGGAGAAGTATGCGTCGTTCAGCACCAAGCCGGGCTGGGGCACCCTGGACCTGTATGTCGATACCGAGCTGAGCGTATCGACCCAGCCGCCGCCGGAGGGTCTGATCCAGCAGCAATGAACCGCTTTCGCGAAATGGATTGCAAACGTAAGTGCTTGAAGTGGTTGTAACTTACGCGCAAGCCGGTAGAATGGCGCGGCCTACCCGAGGGTAGGCTGCAATGGTGGCCCTGTCGGTCCTCCCGCAACGATTACCCGTCAACCTGGTCAGGTCCGGAAGGAAGCAGCCACAGCGGGAACATTGTGTGCCGGGGTGTGGCTGGCGGGGCCGCCTCCATTTCGTAGGTCCTTAATTCTAAAGGACTTCCTCTCCTGAAAAACTCTGAGTGTGACAGCGCCCTGGTACACCTGTGTGGTGCGCCGTAAGGGCGATTCTAGCCGTCCGCTTTTCTCTGATGTAGGCCGTCATACCGCTGAATCGCTGTAGAGCTGGTGCTCTGCTGTCCGTACCGAAGCCTTCGCTGCTGCCTTTGAGCTGGGTCAACTGGCGGGCTGTGCTTGCCAATTGCCAGTATCGATGCCTGTTACTACGATGAATGTGTTCTCAACAAGGAGCGTGACATGGAATTCGTAGAGCGACTGAATGCACTCTCAGCCAAGGTTCGACAGCAAGGCGGGGCGATCCAGACGGAGGAAGGCACCAAGACTGCCTTGGTGATGCCCTTCATAAACTCTGTGCTCGGCTACGATGTGTTCGACCCGTCCGAGGTGACGCCTGAATACATCTGCGACATCGGTACCAAGAAAGGCGAGAAGATCGACTACGCCATTCTGAAGGATGGCCAGATTCAGATTCTGATTGAGTGCAAGAAGATCGGTGAGCCTTTGCACATCAATCATGCCAGCCAGCTTTTCCGCTACTTCCACGTCACGAGTGCCCGAATCTCCATCCTCACTAACGGGCAGGTCTACAAGTTCTTCACGGACCTAGACGCTCCCAACAAGATGGACGAAAAGCCGTTCCTGGAGCTTGATCTGCTGGATGTTGATGAGCACGTATTGCCCGAGCTCCAGAAGCTAACCAAGGCTGCATTCGATGTTGATTCGATCATCAATGCGGCTGGGGAGCTGAAGTACGTGAGTCAGATCAAGCGGGAAATGGCCAATCAGTTCAATCAGCCTGACGACGATTTCGTGAGGTTTTTCGCTGCGCGCGTATACGACGGAATCATCACGCAGAAGGTGCGAGAGCAGTTTGGTGTTCTAACCCGAAAGGCTGCGTCTCAATTTCTAGGAGATCAGGTCAACGACCGCTTGAAGTCGGCCATGAGCGGTGCAATTCAGCCGGCGATCACGATGGCGCCCGCAGAGCCTTCCATGGCATCTCAGGCTGAAAGCAATACTGACGATGACCGAGTCCACACCACGCTGGAGGAGCTGGAGGGGTTTCATATCGTTAAGGCTATTGTTCGGGCTGTCGTTGATGCGAAGCGGATTGTGCATCGCGATACGCAGAGCTACTTCGGCGTGTTGCTGGACGATAACAACCGGAAGCCGATTTGCAGGCTTCACTTTAATCGTAGTCAGAAGTACATTGGCCTGTTCGACCAAGAGAAGAACGAAACTCGTCATCCTATCTCCTCCCTGGATGACATCTACACATTCGCAGATCAGCTCAAGGGCTCCATTGCTTACTACGAATGAGCTGCGTGCTGCTAATAGGAGCCCGCTGACTAGCGGGCTTTTTCATTTCCTGTATTACTTCGCCCCGTTCCTGAGGCGATACCAGTTGGCGTCGGGTGATGCCTTGCCGGCGTTAGGAAGCTACTGGCGGGGCCGCCTCCATTTCAGGCCCGCCATTTTTCGCAGGCCGTCGACGCTCTCATCGGTAGCGCTGCAGTATCTCCTCGATCTCTCCGCTGCGCTTCATTTCCTCGAACGTCTTCAGTATCGCTTCCACCGGAACCTCCGCGGAATCCCGCACCAGGCAGCCCACCGCCGTTTCCTCGAGCTGCGCGGCTTCCTGGAGTGGCGGCTGCCCCGGCGCCTGGCGGTTGCTCCAGTGCAGCGACAGTTGATGGCTGACCGCGTAGCGGTAGCGGCCGGCGCGCAGCTTTTCCAGCACCAGATCCTGGGTGCGCGCATCGTCGCGGCGCAGTCGGCCGATGTCGAACAGCGCTTGCAAGCGGGGATAGCTGTAGCCGAGGACGGTACCGATACGCTGGGCCGGCAGCGCCTCGGGAATCGGCGCGAAGCCTTCGCGGGCGACCAGGATGTCGCGTTGCACCAGCAGCGCGACGCTCCAGCGATAGCCGGGGAAGTCGTGGCTGAGCCAGGCGGGGCTGATGTAGCAGCGGACATCGATTTCGCCAGCCGTCATCGCCTGCTCGATGCGCCCGCGCGGGTAGGGGTGGTAAAGCGCCTTGCGGCCGACCTGCCGGGCCAGGGAGCGGGTGATGTCGTAGACGATGCCGTCGATCGGCTGGCCCCGTTGCAGGCGGACCAACGGCATGCTCCAGCTTTCCATCACCGAGAAGCGCAATGGCGACGCGTCGGTCTCCGCGGCCGTCGCTGGCAGGGCCGCGAGCAACTGCAGCAGGAGCAGCGCCGGTGCGCCGAAATGAGGCATGAACGATGTCAGGGAAGGTAGAGTCATTGCCACCGACGAGGGCTGCTGAAGGGCCAGGGGAATTCTTAGCACGCAGTTTGCCAAGTCGGCGAGCGCAGAAGGGGTAAATTGCGCTAGCATTGGCCGACTTGTGCTTCCCTTCTGCGACGGTTTTCGATGAGTTATCAAGTTCTTGCGCGTAAATGGCGTCCCCGTTCCTTCCGTGAAATGGTCGGCCAGACCCATGTGCTCAAGGCTCTGATCAACGCCCTGGACAACCAGCGGCTGCACCATGCCTACCTGTTCACCGGTACCCGCGGGGTCGGCAAGACCACCATCGCGCGGATCCTGGCCAAGTGCCTGAACTGCGAGACCGGGGTCAGCTCCACGCCGTGCGGCGAATGCTCGGTCTGTCGCGAAATCGACGAAGGCCGCTTCGTCGACCTGATCGAAGTGGACGCCGCGAGCCGGACCAAGGTCGAGGATACCCGCGAGCTGCTCGACAACGTGCAGTACTCGCCGACCCGCGGACGCTACAAGGTCTACCTGATCGACGAAGTGCACATGCTTTCGTCGCACAGTTTCAATGCGCTGCTCAAGACCCTCGAGGAGCCGCCACCGCACGTCAAGTTCCTGCTGGCCACCACCGACCCGCAGAAGTTGCCGGTGACCATCCTCTCGCGCTGTCTGCAGTTCTCCCTGAAGAACATGCCGCCGGAGCGGGTGGTCGAGCACCTGACCCACGTGCTCGGAGCCGAGAACGTGCCCTTCGAGGATGACGCCCTGTGGTTGCTCGGGCGCGCCGCCGACGGCTCGATGCGTGACGCCATGAGCCTGACCGACCAGGCCATCGCCTTCGGCGAGGGCAAGGTGCTGGCCGCAGACGTGCGGGCGATGCTCGGTACCCTCGATCACGGCCAGGTCTATGGCGTGCTCCAGGCC
>NZ_SCND01000260.1:0-8996 GCF_005503585.1 Pseudomonas sp. 2VD | reverse complement strand
CTGGCGGCCTGCGCCCAGCAGTGTCCCGCCGCTGCCATCGAGGCGTGCGACGTGCTGTCGACCTGGGCCGGCGTGCGACCGGTGGTCAGCAGCGGCGACGACAGCGGCAAGCCTTCCGACGAGAAACGCGAGCATGTGCTCTGGCGCGAGCCGGGCTGCGTGACCCTGGCCGGCGGCAAGCTGACCACCTTCCGGCCGCTGGCGGTGGAGGTGCTACAAGCCTGCGCGCCGCTGCTCGGGCGCACGGTCACGGACGATGGCGCGGCGGTGTTCGGCGCCTGCGAAGGCCCGCTCATCGACGGGCTCGGCAGCGGCCAGCGACGCCGCCTGGCCGGTCGCTACGGACGCGACCTGGTCCGCCTCAAGCGGCTGGTGGACACCCTCGGAACGGACTGCGTGGGTGCCAGCGAAACGCTCTGGGCCGAACTGGCGTTCGCCGCCGAGGCGGAAATGGTGCTGCATCTCGACGACCTGCTGTTGCGCCGCACCCGCCTCGGCCTGCTGTTGCCCGGAGGCGGCGCGGCATACCTGCCGCGTATCCGCGCACTCTGCCAAGCGCGCCTGGGCTGGGACGACCCGCGCTGGGAACGTGAGCAACAGGCCTATCTGGACCTCTGGCGCCGGCACTACAGCCTGCCCGTCTGACCAGCCGAGACGAGAACGAGATGAACGACAAGAACTATCTGCTGGCGATCGACAATGGCACCCAGAGCGTGCGCGCCCTGCTGTTCGACTTGCAGGGCAACCTGCTGGGCAAGGGCAAGGTGGAGCTGGAGGCCTACTACTCGAAGCATCCGGGCTGGGCCGAACAGGACCCCGAGTACTACTGGGCGATGCTCGGCGAGGCCTGTCGGCGGCTCTGGGACCAGGTGGACATCGATCGCGGGCTCATCCGCGGGGTGTCGCTGACCACCCAGCGCGGTACGGTGATCCACGTCGATGCCGAGGGCAGGCCGTTGCGTCCGGCGATCCTCTGGCTCGACCAGCGCCGGGCGGAGGTCCGCGAGCGCATCAGGGGGCCGTGGGGCTGGCTGTTCAAGCTGGTCGGCGCCGAGGGCGCGGTGGAGCATTTCCGCGCCCAGGCCGAGGTCAACTGGGTGGCCCAGGAGCAGCCGGAGATCGCCGCGAAGACCGACAAGGTGTTGCTGCTTTCCGGCTTTCTCAGCCACCGCCTGACCGGCCGTTTCGTCGATTCGGTGGGGTGCTGCGTAGCCTACCTGCCGTTCGACTACAAGCGCCTGCGCTGGGCCGCGCCGCGCGACTGGAAATGGCAGGCGCTGGCGGTACGCCGCGAGCAGTTGCCGGAGCTGTTCAAGCCGGGCGAGCGGCTCGGCGAGATCAGCGCCGAGGCCAGCCGGCACACCGGCATTCCGCAAGGCCTGCCGTTGATCGCCGCGGGGGCCGACAAGGCCTGCGAGGTGCTCGGCGCAGGTGCGCTGGAGCCCACCATCGCCTGCCTCTCCTACGGCACCACGGCGACCATCAACACCACTCGCGCCCGCTACCTGGAAACCGTGCCGCTGATTCCACCCTATCCGGCGGCGATTCCCGATCATTTCAATACCGAGGTGATGATCTATCGCGGCTACTGGATGGTCAGCTGGTTCAAGCGCGAGTTCGGCTTGCGCGAGATGCAGCAGGCGCGCGAGCAGGGGGTCGAGCCGGAGCAACTGTTCGACGAACTGGTCAACGGCGTGCCGCCCGGCTCGATGGGCCTGACCCTGCAACCCTACTGGTCGCCGGGAATTCGCGAACCGGGACTGGAGGCCAAGGGGGCGATGATCGGTTTCGGCGACGTGCATACCCGGGCACACATCTACCGGGCCATCCTCGAGGGCCTGGCCTATGCCCTGCGCCAGGGCAAGGAGCGCATCGAGAAGCGTTCGGGCACGCCGATCGTGCGCCTGCGCGTGGCCGGCGGCGGCTCGCAGAGCGACGCGGCGATGCAGCTCACCGCCGACATCTTCGGCCTACCGGCCGAGCGCCCGCATGTATACGAGGCGTCCGGCCTGGGTGCGGCGATCGACTGCGCGGTGGGGCTCGGCCTCTATCCGGACGTCGCCAGCGCGGTGGCCGGGATGACCCGCGTCGGCCGGGTTTTCCTGCCCCAGGCGGAGGCCCGGCAGATCTACCAGCGGCTCTATGGCGAGGTCTACCTGCGCATGTATCGCCAGTTGCGCCCGCTCTACCGCAGCATTCGCGAGATTACCGGCTACCCTGCCTGAACCGGGCGCCGCACTTCCGTCCCGGATACGCGGTCAATAGGCAAAGACAAGGCCACGACGAGGGGTTCGGTTCGATGGACAAGGACAAGGTTCTGCTGGTCCTGCATGGCAAGCAGGCGGGCAACGAAGAGGTTCGTGCCGCGGTCGCGGCGCAGCGCGAGGCCGGACGGGCGCTGGCGGTGCGAGTAACCTGGGAGGACGGCGACGCCCGGCGCATCGTCGAGGAGGCGCTGGCGGCCGGCTATGCGACGCTGGTCGCCGGCGGTGGCGACGGCACGCTGCGCGAGGTGGCCGAAGCGCTGGCGCGCGGGCGAGGCGAGGCGAGCCTGGCGATCCTGCCGCTGGGCACCGCCAACGATTTCGCCCGCGCCGCCGGGATTCCCCTGGAACCGGCCGCGGCGCTGGCGCTGCTCGACCAGACGGCGCGGCCGATCGACCTGGGCGAGGTGAACGGCAAGCTGTTCCTCAACATGGCCACTGGCGGCTTCGGTTCGAAGGTCACGGCGAATACCTCGGAGGACCTGAAGAAGGTTCTCGGCGGTGCTGCCTACCTGTTGACCGGGTTGACCCGTTTTTCCGAAGTGCATGCCGCCCAGGGCCGTTTCAGCGCCCCGGACTTCCAGTGGGAAGGCGAGTTCCTCGCCCTGGGCATCGGTAACGGGCGCCAGGCCGGCGGCGGGCACGTACTGTGTCCGCAAGCGCGAGTGGACGACGGCCTGCTGGACGTGAGCATCCTGCCGACGCCGCAGGACATGGTCGGTACCCTGGGCACCCTGCTCGGCGGTGGCAACGGAGTGGAAAGCCTGTTCGTCCGCGCGCGGGTGCCATGGCTGGAAGTGGAGGCGGCGGAAGGTCTCGACGTCAATCTCGACGGCGAGCCGCTGGAAGGACGCAAGCTGCGTTTCTCGGTTTCCCCGGGCGCGCTGCGCGTGCACTTGCCGGCCGGTTCGCCGTTGTTGCGCGAGCCGCCGCGCGAGGACTGAGGGCGGGGCCGACTGATCCGCTGCCTGGAGTGGCGTCTGTGTCTTGTCGGCCTTTCCCGCGACACCGTATAACAGCATCTTTCCACCAAGGATGCTGGTTCCATGTTCCGTCTCTCCGCGCTGTACCGCTATCCGATCAAGTCTTCCGCCGCCGAGTCCCTGGAGCGCGTCGCGCTCGATGCGCTGGGCGTGGTCGGCGACCGACGCTGGATGGCGGTGGACACCGAAACCGGACGTTTCTTCACCCAGCGCCTGCTGCCGCAGCTGGGGCGTATCCAGGCGCGCTGGGCGGCGCCGGAGGTCCTGCGGCTGAATGCGCCGGGGATGTCCGAGCTGAGCCTCGAAGTACCGGCAGCCGACGCCAACCTGCGTGGCGTCACGGTCTGGCGCGATACCTTGCAGGCGCCGGATGCCGGCGACGCCGCAGCGGACTGGCTGACGCGCTTCCTCGGCCGCCCGACGCGCCTGGTGCACATTCCCGAGGCGCGCGCGCGGCAGGTCGATACCGGCTACGCCGAGCCGGGGCAGAAGGTGCATTTCGCCGACGGTTTCCCGCTGCTGCTGATCGGCCAGGCTTCGCTCGACGACCTCAGCCAGCGGGTCGGCCGGCCGTTGGAGATGCTGCGCTTCCGTCCCAACCTGGTGGTGGAAGGCAGCTCCGCGTTCGCCGAGGACGGCTGGAAACGCATCCGCATCGGCTCGGTCGAGTTCGTCGTGGCCAAGCCCTGTTCCCGTTGCATCCTCACCACCCTGGATCCGGCGACCGGCGAGCGCAACGAGGACCGCGAGCCGCTGACGACCCTGAAGACCTACCGGGAAAAGGATGGCGCGGTGCTGTTCGGGCAGAACCTGATTGCGCTGGGACAGGGCGGCCTGGAGGTGGGGATGCCGGTGGAAATCCTCGACTGAGGAACGGTCGCCCGCCGTTGCGGCGGGCGGCCATTGCCGGCGATCAGAGCTTGGCGTCGACGCAACCGGTGCTCAGGCACTCGCGCTCGCGTTCGCGGAGGAAGTCGAGGCGCTGGCGGGTCTTCTCGGTGGCGCAGTCGAGATTGACGAAATAACCGTTGTCCTTGCTTTCGCTGCAGGCCGCGTCGCGCTCCTTGATCCAGGCGATCTGGCTCTTCTTCAGCAGGGCTTTCTGGCCGTCGTTCAGGTGCTTGCGCAGGGTGCCGAACTGCTGGTTCAGCTCGCGGTCGGCCTGGGAAAACTCGCCGCTGCGGCAATACACGCTGTCGAAGGCGTTGCGCGGCGTACCGCAGGCGTCGGCGGCCAGGGCGCCGTCGGCGAGCAGCAGGCTGGAGGCGGCGAGCAGGGCGGTAGCGAGGGGCTTGTTCATCTTGAGGTCCTTTTCAAGGTACTGGAAAGGCCCGGGCGTCCGGGCCGGGTTGGGGGTCAGAGATCGTCGAAGTAGCGTTCGTGCCAGTCGACGATGGGCTGCGGTGCATTGAGCTTCTGCCCGTAGATCACCGCATAGGACAGCACGTTCTGCACGTACTGGCGAGTCTCGTCGAACGGAATGGTCTCGATCCACACGTCGAAGGCCAGGTGGCGGGTATCTTTCAGCCACTGGCGGACGCGGCCCGGACCGGCGTTGTAGGCGGCCGAGGCGAGTACCCGGTTGCCGTTGAACTGGCCATGCACCTGGCTCAGGTAGGCGGCGCCGAGGCGGATGTTGACGTCGGGCACGATCAGTTGCTGGGTCGAGGCCAGCGGGATGCCGAACTTGCGCGAGGTCTCCTTGGCGGTGCCGGGCATCAGCTGCATCAGCCCGGTGGCGCCGACTCCGGAACGGGCATCGGACATGAACGCGCTTTCCTGCCGGGTGATGGCGAAGATCCAGCTGGAGTGCAGGCCGCGGTTCTTCGCTTCGCGCACCAGGGTGGCGCGGTGCGCCATCGGGAAGCGGATGTCCAGGTCGTCCCAGTACTGCGCCTGGCTGATCGAGCGGATCGCCGGGAAATACCACTGCATGTCGTAGGCCAGCCTGGCCTGGGCGATCAGCTCGTCGCGATCGAACAGGCGCGCGGCGTGGTACCACTCGCGGCGGGCGTTGATCACTTCGCCACGGTTGAAGAACTCCATGGCCCGGCGCGTGCTGGCGGCGTTGCGTACGCGTTGCAGGACGCGCGGGTCGATGTGCGCAGGGCGGTTGCCGAGCTTGTACGGCACGCTCAGGCGGTCGGCGGCGAGGAAGCCGTAGAAGTCGCGCTCGCCGGCGAGCTTCTGGTACAGCGCGATCGGCTCCTTGCTGTTCGGCTGTGCCAGTTGCAGGCTGCGTGCCTGCCAATAGCGCCAGCGGCTGGTGGCGGCGAGATCCTGGGGCAGCTTGCGGGTCAGCGCATAGGCTTCGTCCCAGCGGCCCAGGCGCAGCAGCAGGCGGGTGCGCCATTCGGTGACGGTGTTGTCGCGCAGGCCGGGATCGTACTGGGTCATCAGCGGCAGTGCACGCGGATCGAAGCGCTTGGCCAGGCTGAGACCGATCTCGCGGGCGATGGCGACCTTCTCGTCGCTGGAGAAGGGTAGCGCCGAGCTGTAGTAGTCGAGCAGGCTCAGGGCCTTTTCCGGGTCCTGCCGCGCCAGGCGGCGCAGGCCGAGACCGACCACGTCGGCGGTGGCATGGTCGCGCTGGCTGAAGCGGCCGGTCTGGCTCAGCTGGGCGGGGTTCTGCGCCACGCTGACCATCAGCGCGCCCTGGTTGCCGAGGGTCGGCAGGCGCTGCGCGAGGTGCGAGGCGAGGCTGTAGTTGCGCGCTTCGGCGGCCAGCTTGAGGCGTTTCCAGACCTTTTCCTCGGTGAGCTGGCCTTCGCCCTGCCAGAGGCCGAACAGGGTATCGCAGGCAGCCGGCTGCGACTTGCCGACCAGCCACAGGCGTTCGCTGGTGGCGTAACCTTCGGCCTTCTGGCCGTGGCCCAGCTGGTACTGGCCATACAGGCAGTCGAGTTCGGTGAAGTTCAGCTTCGGATCGTAGTAGTTGACGAAGGTCTTCCAGTCGCCGCGATCGGCCAGCAGGCGCAGCCAGCGCAGTTTCAGCCAGCCGATCTGCGGCAGGTCGCCGTGTTCGGTGAGGAAGCGCTCGACCTCCTCGTTGCTGGCGGTCTTCAGCCGGTGGGTCAGCTCGTCGTAGGCCAGGTAGGGTTCCAGCGGGTAATCGCGCAGGGCGCTGCGCGAGGCCATGTAGGGCGCGCTGTTGCCCTTGGCCAGGGCGGCCTTGGCCTGGTCGTAGAGACGGCGTTGTTCGGTCAGGGAAGCGGCGTGGACCGCGTCGACGGAGGAAATACTGAGCAAAAGGCAGGAAACGAGAGTGAACAGGCGACCGCGCATGACTTATCCGGGCAGGTGATGTCGGGTAACGTCGGCAGGTCCGCAACGGCTGCCTACGGGCGTTTCGACCGCTCGCGGGACCGGCGCGCGACCGCTGTCGCGGGGCGCGCCCGAAGCCGGGCGGATGGCTCGCCTAAGCTTAGCCGTTGCGGCATGGCGGTGAAAGCGCCGTGCCTTCCGATGCCTATCCGGCGTAAAATGCGCGCCCTGTTTCCGGAGGCGCCCATGACCCTGCTCAAGTTCACCGATGTATCCCTTGCCTTTGGCACCACTCCCTTGCTGGACAAGGTGTCGTGGCAGATCGGCCGTGGCGAGCGGGTCTGCGTGATCGGACGCAACGGTACCGGCAAGTCCAGCCTGTTCAAGGTGGTCAAGGGCGAACAGCAGGCCGACGACGGCGAAGTCTGGCGCGCACCGGCGCTGAAGATCGGCGAATTGCCCCAGGAACTGCCGCGTGCCGACGAACGGACAGTGTTCGACGTGGTGGCCGAGGGTCTGGCGGAAGTCGGCAAGCTGCTCGCCGAGTACCACCACCTGAGCCTGAACATCCATACCGACGACGACCTGGCGCGCCTCTCGCGGGTCCAGCAGGAACTCGAGGCGCGCGATGGCTGGCGCCTGCAGCAACTGGTGGACAGCACCCTCAGCCGCTTGCAGTTGCCGGCCGACAAGACCCTCGCCGAACTCTCCGGCGGCTGGCGTCGGCGCGTGCTGCTGGCCCAGGCGCTGGTCGCCGAGCCGGACCTGCTGCTGCTGGACGAACCGACCAACCACCTGGACATCGGCGCCATCGCCTGGCTCGAGGAAGCGCTGCTGGGCTTCAACGGCGCGGTGCTGTTCATTACCCACGACCGCGCCTTCCTGCAATCCCTGGCGACCCGCATCCTCGAGCTGGATCGTGGCCACCTGATCGACTGGAACGGCGACTACGCCAGTTTCCTGGTGCACAAGGAACAGCAACTGGCCGCCGAAGAAGCTGCCAACGCATTGTTCGACAAGCGCCTGGCCCAGGAAGAAGTGTGGATCCGCCAGGGCATCAAGGCCCGCCGCACGCGCAACGAAGGGCGGGTTCGGGCACTGAAGGAAATGCGTCGCGAACGCGCCGAGCGCCGCGAGCGCCAGGGCAAGGCCAGCTTCCAGCTGGAAAGCGCGGACAAGTCCGGCAAGCAGGTGATCGTGGTGGAGCACGTCAGCTTCGCCCATCCCGGCGGCCAGCCGCTGGTACGCGACTTCTCCATGGTCCTGCAGCGCGGCGACCGTATCGGCCTGCTCGGCGCCAACGGTACCGGCAAGACCACCTTGCTCAAGCTGCTGCTTGGCGACCTGCAGCCGACCTCGGGCAAGATCGAGGTGGGCACCAAGCTGGAAGTGGCCTACTTCGACCAGTTGCGCCATCAGCTCGAACCCGAGCAGACGGTGATCGACAATATCTCCGAAGGCCGCGAGTTCATCACCATCGACGGCCAGAACCGGCATGTGCTCAGCTATCTCGGCGACTTCCTGTTCAGTCCGCAGCGCGCCCGCACCCCGGTGAAGGCGTTGTCCGGCGGCGAGCGCGCGCGCCTGCTGCTGGCCAAGCTGTTCAGCAAGCCGGCCAACCTGCTGGTGCTCGACGAACCGACCAACGACCTCGACGTGGAAACCCTGGAACTGCTGGAGGAAGTCCTGCTCGGCTTCCAGGGCACCGTGCTGATGGTCAGCCACGATCGGGCCTTCCTCGACAACGTGGTGACCAGCACCCTGGTCTTCGAGGGCGAGGGCAAGGTTCGCGAATTCGTCGGTGGCTACCAGGACTGGCTGCGCCAAGGGGGTACGCCGCGCCTGCTCGGCGTGAGCGAGTCGAAGAGCGGCAAGGCCGAGCTGAATACCCCGTTGGCGCCCGCCGCCGAACCCGTTCCGGCTGCCGCGGCGCCGAGCGAGGCGCCGGCGAAGAAAAAGCTCAGCTACAAGTTGCAGCGCGAGCTGGAAGCCTTGCCCGGGCAGATCGACGCGGTCGAGGCGGAGCTGGCGGGTGTCCAGGAAACCATCGCGCAGCAGGATTTCTATCTGCGCCCGCAGGACGAGCAGCGCGAAACCCTGGCGCGGCTGGACGCGTTGCAGCAGGAACTCGATGCCTTGCTCGAACGCTGGGCCGAACTGGAAGACTGATCCATTTCGAAAAAGTGAGCTGCATCAATGTGATAGCGGCTCATCTCGATGATCCTTGCGGGCCTTGCCGGCGGTGGGTGCAGTCCTCCGTCGGTCCCTCTGGCTGGCGTCATTGACGGGCCGGCCGTCTCCCGAGAAAGGATCAGTCCATGGCAATCGAGTACCGCATCACGCTGGACGACCAGCATCAGCTCAACTATCGCATCGAGCTGGAGCGGCACTACGACCCGCAGGCGGCCTCCGCGGCGCCGCGCTGGACGCGCCTGGAGCACAATCGCTGCAGCAACTGCCCGCTCGATCGCGAACGCTACAGCCA
>NZ_SCND01000025.1:0-31235 GCF_005503585.1 Pseudomonas sp. 2VD | reverse complement strand
TTGTTTTTATAGATACGGCGACGCACTGATATTACAGGTGAGGTGTCGTTCGGAGGCGTCAGATGTGTAGAAGCGACAGGCCTGCGCGAGGGCAAGATCCGCCCCGGCGATCGTATCGTCATGGCCGGCGCAGCCACCGGCTGGGGTTTCGCCGCCCAGGTCTGGCAATTGGGCGAGGTGCTGGTGTGCTGAGGCATAGCCATGTTGAACCACGGTGTCCGAGGAGGGCTGTACATGGGTAATCCGATCCTGGCCGGGCTGGGTTTCAGCCTGCCGAAACGCCAGGTCAGCAATCATGACCTGGTAGGGCGCATCAACACGTCGGATGAGTTCATCGTTGAACGCACCGGCGTACGCACCCGCTATCACGTCGAGCCGGAACAGGCGGTCAGCGCGCTGATGGTACCGGCGGCGCGCCAGGCCATCGAGGCTGCCGGGCTGCTGCCGGAGGACATCGACCTGTTGCTGGTGAACACCCTGTCGCCGGACCACCACGACCCGTCCCAGGCCTGCCTGATCCAGCCGCTGCTGGGCCTGCGGCACATCCCGGTGCTGGATATCCGGGCACAGTGCAGCGGGTTGCTGTACGGCTTGCAGATGGCTCGCGGGCAGATCCTCGCCGGGCTGGCACGGCATGTCCTGGTGGTCTGCGGCGAGGTGCTGTCCAAGCGCATGGACTGTTCGGACCGCGGCCGCAACCTGTCGATCCTGCTCGGCGACGGTGCCGGCGCGGTGGTGGTCAGCGCCGGCGAGAGTCTCGAAGACGGACTGCTGGACCTGCGCCTGGGCGCCGACGGCAACTACTTCGACCTGCTGATGACCGCGGCGCCGGGTAGTGCCTCGCCGACCTTCCTCGACGAGAACGTCCTGCGCGAGGGCGGGGGCGAGTTCCTCATGCGCGGCCGGCCGATGTTCGAGCATGCCAGCCAGACCCTGGTACGGATCGCCGGCGAAATGCTCGTGGCCCATGAGCTGACCTTGGACGACATCGACCATGTGATCTGCCATCAACCGAACCTGCGCATCCTCGATGCGGTGCAG
This sequence comes from Pseudomonas sp. 2VD, assembly GCF_005503585.1. Classification (NCBI taxonomy): domain Bacteria; kingdom Pseudomonadati; phylum Pseudomonadota; class Gammaproteobacteria; order Pseudomonadales; family Pseudomonadaceae; genus Pseudomonas; species Pseudomonas sp. 2VD. Next base: position 30,194 of record NZ_SCND01000025.1, on the reverse strand, counting down.
GAGCAACTGGGCATTCCCCAGCACAAGTTCGCGGTGACCGTGGATCGTCTGGGCAACATGGCTTCGGCCTCGACCCCGGTCACGCTGGCGATGTTCTGGCCGGACATCCAGCCCGGACAGCGGGTGCTGGTCCTGACCTACGGTTCCGGCGCGACCTGGGGCGCGGCGCTGTACCGTAAACCTGAGGAGGTGAACCGGCCATGTTGAGGCTTTCGGCTCCCGGTCAACTGGATGATGACCTGTGCCTGTTGGGGGACGTCCAGGTGCCGGTGTTTCTGCTGCGTCTCGGTGAGGCGAGCTGGGCGCTGGTTGAAGGAGGGATCAGCCGGGATGCCGAATTGGTTTGGGCGGACCTGTGCCGCTGGGTCGCCGACCCGTCCCAGGTGCACTACTGGCTGATCACCCACAAGCACTATGACCACTGCGGCCTGCTGCCCTACCTGTGTCCGCGGTTGCCGAACGTACAGGTCCTGGCGTCCGAGCGGACCTGCCAGGCCTGGAAGTCGGAAAGCGCGGTGCGGGTGGTCGAGCGCTTGAACCGGCAACTGTTGCGTGCGGAGCAGCGGTTGCCCGAGGCCTGTGCCTGGGACGCTCTGCCGGTTCGCGCGGTAGCCGACGGCGAGTGGCTGGAGCTGGGACCGCGGCATCGCCTGCAGGTCATAGAGGCCCACGGCCACAGCGACGATCACGTGGTTTTCTACGACGTGCGACGCCGACGCCTGTTCTGCGGCGATGCCCTGGGCGAGTTCGACGAGGCAGAGGGGGTGTGGCGGCCGCTGGTGTTCGACGACATGGAGGCTTACCTGGAGTCCCTGGAACGTCTGCAGCGTCTGCCGACCCTGCTGCAGCTGATCCCGGGACACGGCGGCCTGCTGCGGGGGCGGCTGGCCGCGGATGGGGCCGAGTCGGCCTATACCGAGTGTCTGCGCCTGTGCCGGCGGTTGCTCTGGCGCCAGTCCATGGGCGAGTCCCTCGACGAACTGAGCGAGGAGCTGCACCGCGCCTGGGGTGGGCAGAGCGTCGACTTCCTGCCCGGCGAACTGCACCTGGGGAGCATGCGCCGGATGCTGGAGATTCTCTCCCGCCAGGCGCTGCCTCTGGACTGAGGCGGGACATCCATTGCGGCGATCGCCGCCGACGGCAGCGGTCGCAATTGGGGGAAAAGGGGGTTATCGATGATGAACATGCCGTTGCGCGCTAGCGTCGCGCAGGCCAGTCGCCCATGGGCGCGGGGAGATGGCTCGTGAGCGGGGTTGGCTATCGACTGGAAGAAAGTCTGGAGTACCGCACGCTGGTGCCGGAGGCGCTGTCGATCTGGCGCATGGCCGGCGCCAACCGGATGCTGTTCGACTGCTTCGACGTGGACAGCAAGGCTGCGCGGCGTAGCGTGGCGATCCTTTCCAGCTGCCTGCGCATCGAGTGCTGGGGGCGCGATGTAGTGCTGCGGGCGTTGAACGCCAACGGACGCGCCTTGCTGGCACCGTTGAGCGAGGCCTGTCCGGCCCAGGTCACCTGCTTGCGTGACGGCGACACCCTGCACTGGCGCTTCCCCCAGGAAGAGTCGCAGGCGGACGAGTGGCGACGCCTGCATGGCCTGTCCAGCCTGGAGGCGCTGCGCCGCGTGCTCGGAACGCTGGGCGACGCGGAGGAGCCTGCGCTGCTGGGCGGCCTGTTCAGTTTCGACCTGGCCGAGCAGTTCGAACCCTTGCCGGCGCCGGCCGAACCTGCGCGGCATTGCCCGGACTACCTGTTCCTGGTGCCGGAGTTGCTGCTGGATATCGATCACCTGGCGCGCCGGACTTCGCTGCAGGCGTTCGTCCACGATCCGGCCGGGCACGACCGGTTGGCCGCCAGCCTGCGCCAGTGTGCCGACGAATTCCATGGCGCCGTGGAGGAGGCTTCCGAGTCGCCGGTGGCAGGCGTACGGGCCGGCAACTACCAAGTCGACCTGGACGATGCGAGCTTTGCCCGCCAGGTAGAGCGCCTGCAGGCCCACGTGAGGGCCGGCGACGTGTTCCAGATCGTACCGTCGCGCAGCTTCAGCATGCCGTGCGCGGACCCCTGGCGGGCCTATCGCCAGTTGTGCCTGCGCAACCCCAGCCCGTACCGCTTCTTCCTCGATGCGGGGGACTTCTGCCTGTTCGGCGCTTCGCCGGAGTCGGCATTGAAGTACGACGCGGAGAGTCGCGAGGTGGAACTCTATCCCATCGCCGGCACTCGCCCGCGCGGACGCGATGCCCGGGGCGCCATCGATGCGGAACTGGACAATCGCCTGGAAGCGGAGTTGCGCCTGGACGCCAAGGAGATCGCCGAGCACATGATGCTGGTCGACCTGGCGCGCAACGATCTGGCGCGGGTCTGCCGCAGCGGTACCCGGCAGGTGCGCGACATGCTCAAGGTGGATCGCTACAGCCACGTGATGCACCTGGTCTCGCGCGTGGCTGGCGAACTGCATGGCGAACTGGATGCGCTGCATGCCTACCGTGCCTGCCTGAACATGGGCACCCTGGTCGGTGCGCCGAAGGTCCGTGCCATGCAGTTGCTGCGGCAGTACGAGGATGGCTATCGCGGCAGCTACGGTGGCGCGATCGGCATTCTCGACAGCGCCGGCAACCTCGATACCAGCATCGTCATCCGCTCCGCCGAGGTCCGCGAAGGTATCGCGCGGGTCCGGGCAGGCGCCGGCGTGGTGCTGGATTCGGATCCACGGCTGGAGGCCGAGGAAACCCGCAACAAGGCGCTGGCGGTGCTGACCGCCGTGGCCGCTGCCGAACGCGAAAGGGGAGAGCGCGATGCGCATCACGCTGTTGGATAACTTCGATTCCTTCACCTACAACCTGGTTGAGCAGTTCTGCCTGCTCGGCGCGGAGGTCCGGGTGATGCGCAACGATACGCCGTTGCCGACGATCCAGGCGGCATTGCTGGCCGACGGTTGCGAACTGCTGGTGCTGTCGCCGGGGCCCGGTCGGCCGGAAGACGCCGGCTGCATGCTGGAATTGCTCGCCTGGGCCCGCGGGCGCTTGCCGGTGCTCGGCGTCTGCCTCGGCCACCAGGCGCTGGCGCTGGCCGCCGGTGGCGCGGTGGGCGAGGCGAGGAAACCGCTGCATGGCAAGAGCACGTCCCTGCGTTTCGATCAGCGTCACCCCCTGTTCGACGGCATCGCTGACCTGCGCGTCGCGCGCTACCACTCGCTGGTGGTCAGTCGCCTGCCGGAAGGTTTCGACTGCCTGGCCGATGCCGATGGTGAGATCATGGCGATGGCCGATCCGCGCAATCGACAGCTGGGCTTGCAGTTCCATCCCGAGTCGATTCTCACCACCCACGGCCAGCGTCTGCTGGAGAACGCTCTACTCTGGTGCGGCGCGCTGGCGGTACGCGAGCGCCTTCGGGCCTGAGCGGCGCTGCGCCGTTTCGACGATGCTCGGTTGCCAGGCCGGCGCATCGTCGAAACGCTGGCGGCCGAGTTCGCGCAGGCGCTGGCGGGCGCTTTCGAGAAAGCGCAGGAAGCTGCGCTCGGATTCCAGCGCGGTGTTGTAGTAGCAATACACCTTGGTGTCGATGCCGCCCGGTTCGTAGAGTTCGCTGAGGACTGCCAGGGTACCGTTGCGCAGGCGTTCCTCGACGAAATAATGCGGCGCGATGCCCCATCCGACGCCGGCTTCCACCAGACGCAGCATGTCGTCGAAGTTTTCCACGAAGAGCACCTTGTCGCTGACCGGCCGCAGCAGGTTCGAATGCTGCCCGGAGCGGCTGCCGAGGCTGATCTGCCGGTAATTGGCCAGGCTCGCGATGCTGTGCAGGGAGGCATTGCACAACGGGTGCTGCGGATGGGCGACGACGAACGCCTTGGTGTAGCCGAGCACGCACTGGTTGAAGCGGGAGATCTTCAGTTCCTCGTCGATGGTGATGGCGATATCGATTTCCGCGTTGTCCTGCTTGATCGTCGCCAGGCTATCGGCGGGCGAGGTGCGTATCAGGCTGACCATGTTGAAATCGTCGAGCAGTACGCTGCTCACCGTATCGCAGAACGACGGCGGGATGGCGGTGTCCAGCAGCACCCGGAGATTGCGCGGACCCTTGTTGAGATTGAAGGCGATGTCGCCGATCAGCTGCTGGTAGTTCAGCAGGCTGCGCATGTAAGGGATCAGGCGAAGCGCCTGCTCGGTGGGTTCGACCTTGTAGCCGTCCCGACGGACCAGCTCCACGCACAGGTCGATTTCCAGGTTGCTGACCGCCGAGCTGACCGCGGTGTGCGACTTGCGCAGGATCCGCGCAGCGGAGGAAATCGAACCGGAGGCGATGACCTGGAGGAACATGTTCACGTGATTCAGGTTATGAATAGGCATCCCTTATTCCTTTTATTGGGTGGCGCGTGCCGCTTCCCTTGATCGGGTCAGGTTGCCGCTACTGTGGAAGAAGCGTCGAGGACTCGATAGATAGCGCCCGAGTGTTTCAACTTGTCTTCTGGATGACGTTTTCATCGGGGAAACCTCCCGTCGGTCAGTGAAGCGCAAGGGCTGGCGTGCGAGGGTGGAATCGGCCGCCGGCTCGCTTTCTGCGCGGCGGGCGCACGGCACGGGGAGTCGTCGTTTTGGAGGTGAGGGATGACGGCTCTGTTTCAGGATATTTTTATAATTATGTGAAAGAAGAGCTTATTTCAACGAAATATGTTTCATATTGCTCGTAAATTCGACGAAAAGAAAATCCGGATATTTACCGGTTATTTAACGCTAATACCAAGGGCCTAATACCAAAGTATTAACGCTGGCATGCCGGCATGTCGTGTTCGGTCGTGGAGCGAGCCGAGCTAGGGACGGTTCTAAGAAACGAAAAAATTATGTCGCGTAGGTCTAACGACCGAAACCTATGTCTTTTGTTAGCGTAGCCACCGGCCAGGCCGGTACGGACGCCGGGATGGCCCTGGCGCGACCTATGCGGTTAGAATCCGCGGCCTTGCAGGCGGATACCCCGAGCTTCGCTCGAGGGTGTCGCGGGTGCCGTGCCCGAAACCTGCAATCGTCAGCTCCCGGCGGTCCAGCCTGCCGCCGGGTATAAAATCGAGAGACGCGCTGTTGCGCCTTCAGGTGTAGCGACTATGACGCACATTTCCGAACGACTCCTGGTCCAGGCCCACCTGGCCGCCAAGCAACCCCGCGTGTTGAGCGAGCAGGAGAGCGCCGAGCATCGCGCGGCGATCGCGGCCGAACTGAAGGCGCAGAACGCGGTACTGGTGGCGCATTACTACTGCGATCCGGTGATCCAGGCGTTGGCCGAGGAGACCGGCGGTTGCGTATCCGATTCGCTGGAGATGGCCCGTTTCGGCAACCAGCATCCGGCGCAGACGGTGGTCGTGGCTGGGGTGCGCTTCATGGGCGAGACGGCGAAGATCCTCAACCCTGAGAAGCGCGTGCTGATGCCGACCCTCGAAGCGACCTGCTCGCTCGACCTGGGCTGCCCGGTGGATGAATTCTCGGCATTCTGCGACCAGCACCCGGAACGGACCGTGGTGGTCTATGCGAACACCTCCGCGGCGGTGAAGGCACGCGCCGACTGGGTCGTGACCTCCAGTTGCGCGGTGGAGATCGTCGAACACCTGATGGACAACGGCGAGCCTATCCTCTGGGCACCGGACCAGCACCTGGGACGCTACATCCAGCGCGAGACGGGGGCCGACATGCTGCTCTGGGACGGCGCCTGCATCGTCCACGAGGAGTTCAAGGCCAAGCAGTTGGAAGACATGAAGGCGCTCTACCCTGACGCCGCCATCCTGGTCCACCCCGAATCGCCGGAAAGCGTGGTCGCGCTGGCCGATGCCGTGGGCTCGACCAGCCAGTTGATCAAGGCCGCGCAGACCCTGCCGAACAAGACCTTCATCGTCGCCACCGATCGCGGCATCTTCTACAAGATGCAGCAGCTGTGCCCGGAAAAGGATTTCATCGAGGCCCCCACCGCCGGCAACGGCGCCGCCTGCCGCAGTTGCGCGCACTGCCCGTGGATGGCGATGAACACGCTCGAGCGGACCCTGGCCTGCCTGCGCGAGGGCAGCGGGGAAATCTTCGTCGACCCGGCGTTGATCCCGCGGGCGGTCCGTCCGCTCAAGCGCATGCTCGACTTCACCCAGGCCGCGCGCCTGCGCCAGGCCGGGAACGCCTGAACCTGGCGAGGGCATCCCGCTGCGTAGGGCGAGTAAGCGCGGTGCGGTTGTTCGCCCAACCCCCTGTTTCGACGAGCATCGCCGGGCGTTTTTCCTCGGATACGCCGTTCAGCGGAACATTTCCTTGACCATCTTTTCCTGCTGGCGAATTTCCTGCTGGCGGGCGTCGAGTCGCGCAGCCAGTTGGAAGTTGCCGCCAGCGCGGCGCTTGGCGAAATCGAGCTGCTCGATGGCGGCCTGGTAGTCGCCGGTCAGAGACAGGTACTCGGCCCGGGCCTGGTGCACGCCGATGGCGTTGTTGGTCAGGCTGCGCACCTCGGCCAGGCGGTTCCAGACATCCGGGTCCAGCGGCCGCGCCTTGCTCAGGTCGTCGAGGATCTTCTCCGATTCCTGCGGCTTGCTCATCTTCAGCATCAGGTCGGCGCGCACCTGTTTCAGCGGGTAGCTACTGGGGAACTGGGCGAGCATCTTCTTCAACCGCTGGTCGGCATCCGGCAGGCGGTTGGCGGTGATGTCCAGCTCGACCTGGGCCAGGTTGTAGGCGACGTCGTTGGGTGCCTTCGCCAGCAATTGCCTGAGGTTGTCACGGGCATCGTTGAGCTGGCCGATGCGCGTCTGCGAGATGGCCAGTCCGTAGCGCGCGGCATCCAGCTTGGGATTGTCGTTGAGCATGGCGCGGAAGCGCTTGCCGGCCATCCCCGGGGTCTCCTCGAAGAGCAACTGAGTGCGCGCGCGCATCTGCTGGTAGCGCAGGCTGTCTTCCTTGCCGCCCTGGGGATACTGTTCGGCGCGGTTGCGGGTGTCGGCGATACGCGATTCGGTGACCGGGTGGGTGAGGAGGAACTCCGGCGGCTTGCCGTCGTAGCGATACTGCCGCGCCAGGCGCTCGAACATGTTCGGCATCGAGCGCGGATCGTAACCGGCGCGAACCATGTTGGTGACGCCGACGCGGTCGGCTTCCTGCTCGTTCTGCCGGGAAAAGCGCAACTGGTTCTGGATCGCCGCCGCCTGGGTCCCGGCGATCGCCGCGATACCCGCATCCCCTGCGCCGGCGGCTGCGGCGACGATGCCGGCGAGCATCGCCGCCATCACCGGCAGTTGCATGCGCTGCTGTGCCTCGATGCCGCGGGCGAAGTGGCGCTGGATCAGGTGGCCGAGTTCGTGGGCCAGCACCGCGGCATACTCGCCTTCGGTCTGGGCGTTGAGCAGTAGCCCGCCGTTGACACCGATCACGCCGCCGGGCGCGGCGAAGGCGTTGATCTGTGCGTCGCGGATGAGGATGAAGGCCAGCCGGTGGTCCTGCAGGTCGCTGGTTTCGGCCAGCCGGTAGACGCTGCTTTCGACGAAGTCCTTGAGTTGCGGGTCGGAGATCGCATCGACCTGGTTGCGCAGCATGCTCAGCCAGGCGCGGCCCAGCTGGAACTCCTGCTCCGGCGAAACGATCGAGGAAGATGCGTCGCCCAGGGAGGGCAGATCGTCCGACATGACCGGCGAAGCGAGCATGCAGGCGAGCGTCAACAGGGCAGGGCGCAGTACATTCATGCAGGAGGCTCAGGTTGGCAAAGGCCTTACTTTAGCCGTTGGTTATCGGCACTGCCTAGGTATCTGCCCGAGACCCGAAGCTGTTGGACTTCGAGCGCCGTTTCAACTGGCCAGCGGCGGATAGGCTTGGGTATGCTTGTCGGCCCTTCGGGAGAGGCTGTCATGACGGATAACGATTCATCCCCCCTGGTATGTGACGCGGAGCTGGATGCCAGTGGTCTCAATTGTCCGCTGCCCCTGCTAAAGGCCAAGCTGGAGCTGAACCGCCTGCCCAGCGGCGGGGTGCTCAAGGTGATCGCCACCGATGCCGGGTCGCAGCGAGACTTCCGGGCCTTCGCCCAGCTCGCCGGCCATGAACTGCTGCGCGAAGAGGCCGCCGAAGGCGTCTATCGATACTGGCTGCGCAAGCGTTAGCGGAGCTTTCGCCGTTCCGATTCAGGATTTCCGATGATCAAGGTGTTACGCGACTGGATGCAGCGCTACTTCTCCGACGAGGAGGCAGTGGTGCTGGCGATCATGCTGGTGCTCGGCTTCAGCGTCATCCTCGCCTTCGGCGGGATGCTCGCGCCGGTACTGGCGGCGATGGTGATCGCCTTCCTGATCCAGGGCGTGGTCGGCATGCTGGAACGCTTCCGGGTGCCGCACCTGTTCGCCGTATGGCTGGTCTACAGCTTGTTCCTCGGCTTGCTGGCGCTGTTCCTGGTGGTCCTGCTGCCGCTGCTCTGGCAGCAATTGTTCACCCTGTTCAACGAGTTGCCGCGGATGCTCGGCGAATGGCAGAGCGTGCTGCTGATGCTGCCCGAGCGCTATCCCAGCCTGATCAGCGAGGAGCAGGTGCTCAAGGCCATCGAGACCGCGCGCGGCGAATTTGGCCAGATCGGCCAGTGGGCGCTGACCTCGTCGCTGGCCAGCCTGCCGGTGGTGGTGAACGTCATGATCTACCTGGTGCTGGTGCCGATCCTGGTGTTCTTCTTCCTCAAGGACAAGAAGCGCTTCCATACCTGGTTCCACCGCTACCTGCCGCGCGAGCGCGGGCTGATGAAACAGGTCTGGGCCGAGATGAACCAGCAGATCGCCAATTACATTCGCGGCAAGGTCATCGAGATCGTCATTACCGGCGCGGTGACCTACATCGCCTTCGCCTACCTGGGGCTCAACTACGCAGCGCTGCTGGCCCTGCTGGTCGGCCTGTCGGTGGTGGTGCCGTACATCGGCGCGGTGGTGGTGAGCGTACCGGTGGCGATGATCGCTTTCTTCCAGTGGGGTTGGGGCGACCAGTTCATCTATCTGATGGTGGCCCACGCGATCATCCAGGCGCTGGATGGCAACGTGCTGGTGCCGCTGCTGTTCTCCGAGGCGGTGAACCTGCACCCGGTGGCGATCATCTGCGCGGTGTTGCTGTTCGGCGGGCTCTGGGGCTTCTGGGGCGTGTTCTTCGCGATCCCCCTGGCGACCCTGGTGAAAGCGGTGCTGGATGCCTGGCCCAAGGACCTTCCCGAGACTCTGGCAGCCACGCGATAGCATCGGCCGCATGAAAAATGAAAAAGGCCGCGGATGCGGCCTTTTTTTCGGGGCGGGGCTCAGGCGCCGTTGAGCGCCTGGGCGGCGGCGAGAACCGCGTCGACATGCCCGGGCACCTTCACGCCGCGCCACTCCTGGCGCAGTACGCCGTCCCTGTCGATCAGGAAGGTGCTGCGGTCGACGCCCATGTATTCCTTGCCGTAGAGCTTCTTCAGCTTGATCACGTCGAACAGCTGGCAGACCGCTTCATCCTTGTCGCTGATCAGCTCGAAGGGGAATTCCTGTTTGCACTTGAAGTTCTCGTGGGACTTCAGGCCGTCGCGGGAGATGCCGAAGACCTCGGTATTGGCCTTCTGGAACGCCGCGTACTGGTCGCGGAAGCCCTGGCCCTCGGTGGTGCAACCGGGGGTGCTGTCCTTCGGGTAGAAATACAGGACGACCTGCTTGCCCTTCAGCGCGGACAGGGTCACCTCCTTGCCGCTGGTTGCGGGGGCGGTGAAGTCGGGTACGGGTTTGTCGATTGCGACCGGCATGGCTCGGCTCCTCAGGGGTGTTGGGGGCGCCAGGGTTCGATCAGGGCATCCAGGTTCAGGGCGTCGGCGAAGTCCAGGAACTGGTCGCGCAGCCAGCTGATCTGGGTGCCGGCGGGCAGCGTCACGGTAATCGTGGCGTTGAGCATGGTGGTGTTGGTGTGCGGCGCCTGGTAGGTGTCGCAGGTCAGGTTCTCCAGCTCGATGTTGTGGTCGATGAAGAACTGGCAGAGTTCGTTGAGGATGTCCGGGCGATACACCGCGCTGACATAGGCCACGTAAGGCAACGCCTGGGCGCGGGTCACGTGGGCGTTGCTGCGGGTCATGCTGAGGGTGATGTCGCCGCGCTTGGTGAGGGCCGGCAGGCTGCCCTCGAGGCGGGCGAGGGCATCCCAGCTTCCGGAGATCTGCAGCACCAGGGCGCTGAACTCTCCGTGGCGGGTCAGGCGGCTGCTGACCACGGCGCAGCGGCTCTCGACGCAGGCGCGGCAGAGCAGGGTGGTCAGCTCCATCGGATTGGGGCCGAGGGCGCTGATCAGAAGGAATTGTTCGCGGGGTTGGCTGGTGGACATTCAACTTTCCTGGAATACGCTGGCGGCACGGGCCGTACCTAAAGCGGGAAGGGTAGCGAAAAGCGCCGCCGAGGGAAACGTCTGCCGCCTGTCAGCGGCTTCCGACGAGGTGGCGCTCGTCTTGTGCAAGGCCTGCCGCCGACAGTACCATTACCGCTTTAATTTCGCGGCAGGAGCGGTTGCATGATTGCGGGCAGTATGGTGGCACTGGTCACCCCCTTCGATGCTCAGGGTCGACTGGACTGGGACAGCCTCGCCAAGCTGGTGGACTTCCACTTGCAGGAAGGCACCAACGCCATCGTCGCCGTCGGCACCACCGGTGAATCGGCCACGCTGGACGTGGAAGAGCACATCCAGGTGATCCGTCGCGTGGTCGACCAGGTCAAGGGCCGCATCCCGGTGATCGCCGGCACCGGCGCCAACTCCACCCGCGAGGCGGTGGCGCTGACCGAGGCCGCGAAAAGCGGCGGCGCCGACGCCTGCCTGCTGGTGACGCCGTACTACAACAAGCCGACCCAGGAAGGCATGTACCAGCACTTCCGCCATATCGCCGAAGCCGTTGCGATCCCGCAGATCCTCTACAACGTGCCTGGGCGTACTTCCTGCGACATGCTTCCGGAGACCGTCGAGCGCCTGTCCAAGGTGCCGAACATCATCGGCATCAAGGAGGCCACCGGCGACCTGCAACGCGCCAAGGAAGTCATCGAGCGCGTCGGCAAGGACTTCCTCGTCTATTCCGGCGACGACGCCACTGCCGTCGAGCTGATGCTGCTGGGTGGCAAGGGCAACATCTCGGTGACCGCCAACGTCGCGCCGCGCGCCATGAGCGACCTGTGCGCCGCCGCCATGCGCGGCGACGCCGCTGCCGCGCGCGCCATCAACGACCGCCTGATGCCGCTGCACAAGGCGTTGTTCATCGAATCCAACCCTATTCCGGTGAAGTGGGCCCTGCATGAGATGGGTCTGATCCCCGAGGGGATCCGCCTGCCCCTGACCTGGCTCAGCCCGCGTTGCCACGAGCCGCTGCGTCAGGCCATGCGCCAGACCGGCGTATTGGCTTGATCAAGGAGCTCCACGCAATGAAGCGACTGGCTGGACTGACCGCCCTCGCCCTGGTTATCGGCAACACTTCCGGCTGCGGCTGGCTGTGGGGGCCGGAGGGCTATTTCCGCGACCGCGGCGACGACTACCTCGGCGCCCGCGAGACGCCTCCCATGCAATTGCCCGAAGGGGTGCACAGCAAGCCGCTCGATCCGCTGCTGCCGATTCCGCTGAACGTCGCCACCACCCACGAAAAAGAGGGTGAGTACGAGGTTCCGCGTCCGCAGCCGCTGGCCAACGCCGGCGACATCAGCGACTACAGCCTGCAGCGCAGCGGCGATAGCCGCTGGGTCGTGGCCCAGCGTCCGCCGGCGGAAGTCTGGCCGGTGGCCCGGCAGTTCTTCGAGGAGAACGGTTTCCGCATCGCCGACGAGCGCCCGCAGACCGGCGAGTTCAGTTCCGACTGGCAATCGCTGTCGCAGCTTTCCGCGCCGCTGGCACGCCGCCTTAGCAGCCGCGTGAGCGGCGTTGAGCCGGACGGCCAGGCACGGGTTCGGGTGCGTATCGAGCCCGGCGTGCAAAGCAATACCAGCGAGGTCTACGTGCTCAGCCAGACCCGCGCCGCCGGTGACACCAGCAGCCCGAGCTGGCCGAGCAAGTCGGTGGCGCCGAGCCTCGACGCGGCGCTGCTCGACGAGATGGTCGCGAGCATGGCGCGCAGCGCCGAGCAGGGCGGCTCGGTCTCCCTGCTGGCAGCCAACTCGATCTACGACACGCCCGGCACCTTCGAGTTGAGCAAGGACGGCAGCGGCAACCCGGTGCTGACCTTGCAATCCGACTTCGACCGCTCCTGGGTCAGCGTCGGGCGTGCCCTGGATAACGCCGATATCCGCGTCGACGACCTCAACCGCAGCCTTGGCGTGTACTACGTGAACATCGCCGAAGGGGCGAAGAAGCCCGACGAAGACAAGCCCGGGTTCTTCAGTCGCCTGTTCGGCGGCGGCGAGAAGACCAAGGAAGAGGAAGACGCCAAGGCGCAGCGCTACCAGGTCCGCCTGACCACCGTCAGCGACGCCGTGCAGGTCACCGTCGACAAGGACATCAACACCTCTGCGCCGGCCGATGTCGCGCAAAACGTACTGGAAAAACTCCAGGAGAGCATGCGCAATGCGGTTCGCGGTTCTGGGCAGCGGAAGCCGGGGCAATTCGGCCTTGGTGAGCAGTTCTGACACCCGGATACTGATCGATTGCGGCTTCCCGCTGCGTGAAATCATCAAGCGTCTGGCGCGCCTGGGGCTGAGCCCCGCGCAGCTGGACGCGATCCTGGTCACGCACGAACACGCCGATCACATCCATGGCGTCGAACTGCTGGCGCGGCATTACCAAATCCCGGTCTATCTCAGTGCGGGTACCCTGAGCGGCATGCGCCGCCCGGTGCACCCCGCCGAGCTGTTGAGGGCCGGCCAGCGCCTGGCGATCCGCGGGCTGGAAGTGCAGGTGGTTGGCGTCTCGCACGACGCCCGCGAGCCTACCCAGTTCGTGCTGTCCGACGGGCAGCGGCGCTTCGGCATGCTCACCGATCTGGGAATGGCCACGGCCGAGGTGCTGGAGTGCTATCGTGCGGTGGATGCTCTGGTGGTCGAGGCCAACCACGACAGCACGATGCTTGCCGGTGGCCCGTATCCCTATTTTCTCAAGGCCCGCGTAGGCGGTTCGCGAGGGCACTTGAACAACCATCAGTCCGCAGAACTGGTGAAGCAGCTGGATTGGGGTCGCATGCAGCACCTGGTGCTGGCCCATCTCAGCGAAAAGAACAACTCGCCGCAGCTGGCCCGGCAAACCTTCGTCGACACCCTCGGGTGCGATCCGGGCTGGCTGCAGGTGGCCGATCAGCATTCAGGCCTGGATTGGCGCGAGATCGCCTAGGCCCTATTACCCGTAAGCGGAGCCCATCATGGAAAAACGCGAAGAACTCTACCGCGGCAAAGCCAAGTCGGTTTACCAGACCGACGATGCCGATCGTCTCATCCTGCTGTTCCGCAACGACACCTCCGCCTTCGACGGCAAGCGCATCGAACAGCTCGATCGCAAGGGCGCGGTGAACAACAAGTTCAACGCCTTCATCATGCAGAAGCTGGAAGCTGCCGGCATTCCGACCCAGTTCGACAAGCTGCTGTCGGATACCGAGTGCCTGGTGAAGAAGCTCGACATGATCCCGGTCGAGTGCGTGGTGCGCAATTTCGCCGCCGGTAGCCTGGTGCGTCGTCTCGGCGTGGAAGAGGGCATCGCCCTGACTCCTCCCACCTTCGAGTTGTTCCTGAAGAACGACGCCCTGGGCGATCCGTTCATCAACGAATCCCACGTCCAGGCCTTCGGCTGGGCCACTCCCGAGCAGCTGGCGCAGATGAAGACCTATTCCTTCAAGGTCAATGAAGTGCTGAACAAGCTGTTCGACGATGCCGGTCTGCTGCTGGTGGACTTCAAGCTGGAGTTCGGCCTGTTCCATGGCCAGATCGTCCTCGGCGACGAGTTCAGCCCGGACGGCTGCCGTCTGTGGGACAAGGAAACCCGCAAGAAGATGGACAAGGACCGCTTCCGCCAGGGCCTCGGCGATGTGATCGAAGCCTACGAAGAGGTAGCCAAGCGCCTGGGCGTGCCGCTTTAACCTCAAAATGCGCGCAACCATCTGAAAGAACGCGAAAAAATCTTCAAGAAAGCTTCGCGTTCTTCGTACAAGCTGGTATCATGCGCGCCGCACGGAGAGATGCCGGAGTGGTCGAACGGGACGGATTCGAAATCCGTTGAGTCAGCAATGGCTCCTAGGGTTCAAATCCCTATCTCTCCGCCATTACATATGAGCAAAGCCCCTGGAATGCCTGGCGTTCCAGGGGCTTTGTCTTTTCTGGCGAGCGTTCGGGCGTCCCCTCTGCGGGGCGGGCGAGAAAGCCGTGCCATGGTTTCGGGTATTGGCCAGGTCGTGCAGTTCTCCTAGGAATGCTGCGGGCCCTTCCTTCGTTCTGTCCTTCCTTCTCCTCTGGGTGGTCGTCCCGCTCTGTCTGGGTTTCGTGGGTGCGCTGAGCGCGCATTTCTCCATTGCTTCCGATTTTCTGTCCTTCGAGCGCCGGGTCGGGCGACCTGCCGGTTTCGATGGTCGGGGCGGTTCTTCTTAGTATCCCGGCGCTTGAAGGCGCCGCGGATGTGTGGCCGAGCTGCATGGCACGGTTTCCTTCCAGCGGACAGCCAGGTTATCGGTTTGTGCCGAGTCCCGGAGCCGGGGCTGGGGAGGAAGAAATGCGACCGCTCGTTTCCGTCGTTTGCGCCTGTTTCAATATCTCGAAGTATCTGCACGAGGCGATTGCCAGCATCTACGCGCAGGGCTATCCCAATCTCGAGTTGATCGTGGTGGATGACGGATCCACGGACGACACCTATGAGCGTCTCGCCATGCTCCGCGAGCGTCACGGTTTCCAGCTCTACCGCCAGGCTAACCGAGGGGTGAGCGACGCGCTCAATCACGGTTTGCGTCATGCGCGGGGCGAGTTCGTGATGACTCCCGACCTGGACGACATTCTCCTGCCTGGAGCGCTCGACACGCGCGTCGACTACTTGCTTGCGCACCCCGAGGTCGGGTGCGTGGGCGGTTTCAATATCTGTATCGACAGTGCTGGTAACGAAGTGGCGCGAGACGGTTTCAGCGAGGGGTGTGTGGAGCGTTGGGGGTTCGATGCAGCATTGGCCGAGACCCTGGTGGTCATGCCGCTGACGGCGCTCTACCGCATGGAAGCGATGAAGCGGGCGGATTTCTTCGACCCGTCGATTCGCGTGCAGGATTTCCAGATCACCCTAAGGATCGCGGCGCAGGGCTATGAAATTCATCGACTGCCGGCCTACATGGGGCGTTATCGCCGGCATGGAAGCGGTCTGTCCGGCAGGTACAAGCTCAATTACGAGGCGGATATGCAAGCCATCGAGCCTTATCGGGCTCACCCGAATTATCGCCGGGCCCGGCAACTGATCCTGAACAAGGCGCTGAAGAAGGCTGTTGTCCAGGATGGGCGATATGCCTGGCAGTTGTTCCGCTCGGTGCCGCTGCGAGCGTGGGACCGGGTGACGCTGAAGCGATTCTGGCGCTTTCTCCGTTATCTGCCGGTCCTCGGGTTGAAGGATGGTACCGGCGTCGAGGGTCGATGACGGCTGGCCGGCTAATCTTTCAATGGGTTGAATGCCATTTCAGGATTTCTCCTTCAGTGCCTCGCCCTGGGGAAATAGCGCGCGGCTCACGAAGCGCGCGGTATCCCGCAGGCTGGTGCCGATCCGTTCCAGGTCGTCGGGCTGGTGCTGGGCGCTGATGCCGATCGCGGAGATGGCGAAGCGCGGTTGTCCGTCGCGGTCGGTGATGGCGCTGGCGACCATGCTCACGCCGCGGTAGAGGTGTTCCTGGTCGATAGCCCAGCCGCGCTCGACGGCCTCGGTCGCTTCGGCCTGGTAGCGCTCGAAGCTCGGCGGATTTTCCCAGCGCACGCGGGTCAGTCGGCGGCGCAGTTCGTCCTCCGGCAGTTCGCGCAGGCCGGCAATGCAACGCCCGGCGGCGCCGACCAGTTCCGGCAGGCGCGTGCCGACGGCGACGTTGACGTGGGCGACGGGCGGTGCGGCAAGGGCGATGACGCGGATGTGCGCATCGTCGGTGACTTGCCACAGGGCGATGAGGATGTGGTGGGCAAGGCTCAGTCGCTCCAGCTCTGGCTGGATCAGGTCGGCATAGCTGCGTCCGACGAATCCTACGGCCAGTTCCGACAGGCCAAGGCCCAGTTGGTAGGTCTTGCCCGCATCGTCGAAGGAGGTCAGCCGTTCGTTGCTCAGGGTGCGCAGGATATTGAAGGCGCTGCTCGGGCTGATGCCGGTGGCGCGAGCGATGGCGGCCACGCCTTGCGGTCCGTCGGCGTGGGCCAGGTGGCGAAGTATCTGAATGGCGTTCACTACCGCGCCGACATCTTTGCTGCTGGTGCCTTTGGTTGTGGCGTCCTTGGTCATTTTTCCTCTTTTCATTCAGTATTGTGATTGACATTCACGATAGTGAATATATTCTGGCCTTCCGGAACGTACAACCGGGGACGGAAGCAGTATCCGGTTCGGCGTCCAGCGCGATGCACTTTGCAGCAAAGGTCGACAAGAACAAAGGAGAAACCTCGTGGCAGATCTTCCCGATGGCAGTACTCCGGGACCTGAGGCGCAGTACCTTGCGTTTCTCGCCCAGGGCCGTTTCATGTTGCAGCGCAGCCGTTCCAGCGGTCGCCATGTGTTCTACCCGCGCCAGTTGGTGCCGGGTAGCGGCGAGACTGATCTCGAGTGGGTTCCCGCCAGCGGCCTGGGTACGCTCTACGCGATCACTGTCAATCGCTCCCGCGGCGGCAATCACAATGTCGCGCTGGTCGACCTGGACGAGGGCGTGCGCATGATGTCGCGGATCGACGGGCACGAGAGCCTGCCGATCGGCACCCGTGTGCAGGCGCGCATCGTCGAGCAGGACGGTGCCAATGTCGTGGTGTTCGTTCCCCACCAGGAGGGACGACCATGAGCGCGGCCATCCGTGGCAAGACCGCCATCGTCGGCATCGGTAGCGCCGGCGTCGGCGAGGCGCCGGGCTACAGCGCCATCGAACTGCTCGGCCAGGCGTCGCTCAAGGCCATTGCCGATGCCGGCCTGAAGCTTTCCGACATCGACGCGATCTTCGCCGCCACCAGCTCCCATGCCTTTCCCACCTTGTCGGTCGCCGAATACCTCGGCATCCGCCCGAAATTCGTGGATGGCACCAATATCGGCGGCTCCAGTTTCGAGCTGCACCTGCTGCAGGCCACTTTGGCACTGGAGGCCGGTCTCTGCGACGCTGCGCTGATCTGCTACGGCTCCAACCAGCGAAGCGCCGGCGGCCGCCTGGTATCGATGAGCGAGCCACAATGGCACGAGACGCCCTACAAGCCGCGCCACCCGATCACCGCCTATGCCCTGGCGGCCAGCCGGCACATGCACCAGTACGGCACCACACGCGAGCAGCTCGCCGAGGTGGCGGTCTCTGCCCGGCAATGGGCCAACCTGAATCCCGAGGCGTTCGCCCGCGGGCCGTTGAGCGTCGATGACGTCCTTGCCGCGCGGATGGTCAGCGACCCGCTGAGTGCCGCCGACTGCTGCCTGGTCACCGACGGCGGTGGCGCCTGCGTGGTAGTGCGCGCCGAGCGCGCCCGCGACTTGCCCAATGCGCCGGTGTACTTCCTTGGCGCGGCCGGAGCGCAGTGGCATCGCTCGATCGTGTCGATGCCCGACCTCACCGTGACGGCGGCCTCGGAAAGCGCTCCGCGAGCCATGCAGATGGCCGGTGTGCGGCACGCCGACATCGACCTGGTGATGCTCTACGACGCCTTTACCATCAACACCCTGCTGTTCCTCGAGGACCTGGGTTTCTGCGCCAAGGGCGAGGGCGGCCCATTCGTCCAGGGCGGACGCATCGCGCCCGGCGGCGAGCTGGCGGTGAACACCAACGGTGGCGGGCTGTCCTGCGTGCATCCGGGGATGTACGGGATGTTCCTGATCATCGAGGCGGTGACCCAGCTCCGCCGCCAGGCCGGCGAGCGGCAGTTGGCCAAGGCCGACGTGGCGTTGCTGCACGGCAACGGCGGCACGCTGTCCAGCCAGGTAACCGCGTTGCTCGGCACCGGCGACACGCTCTAGACCCCTGGCCGACAGGCCTTCCGGGCGCTGCCGTGGCGGCGTCCCGCGGGCGCGCTCGCCCGCGAGAAGGTTGTCGTGCCGGCCACAGACAAACGGATCAGGTGAACCCATGTCAGCGAACCACTCGCAACAGCTCATCGACGCTCCCCGTTTCGCCAGTCTTACTCCATTGATCGAACCACGCTCGGTCGCGGTGATCGGCGCTTCCAGCGACCCGACCCGCATCGGTGGCCGTCCCATCGCCTACATGCTGCGCCATGGCTATGCCGGGCAAATCCTCCCGGTCAATCCGAATCGTGCTGAAATCCAGGGGCTGCCGGCCTTCGCCAGCGTTGCGGAGCTGCCGCAGGCACCGGACGTGGCCATTGTCGCGGTGCCTGCGCCTCAGGTGCTGGAGACCGTCCGGGCGCTGGGCCGCCAGGGGGCGCGCAGTGCCATCGTGTTCTCTTCCGGATTCAGCGAGGTCGGCGAGGCCGGCGCGGCGATGCAGGATGCGGTGGTAGCCGCTGCCCGCGAGCACGGTATGCGCCTGCTCGGTCCGAATGCGCTCGGCGCGTTCAACAGTAACCTGGGTTATTACGCGTTCTTCTCCACCAGCCTGGAACGTGGCGTACCGCTGCCCGGCCGGGTAGGCATCGCCACCCAGTCCGGTGCCTACGGCGCGCACCTGCTCGGCATGGCGCGCCAGCGGCGCCTGGGAACCCCTATCTGCGTGGCCACCGGTAACGAGGCCGACGTCACCCTGGGCGACAGCATCGGTTGGCTGGTGGAGTCGCCGGAGATCGACGTGGTGATGGCCTACGCCGAATCCATCCGCAACGTCGACAGCTTCCTCGCCGCCCTGGAGGCCGCGCATCGCGCCGGCAAGCCGGTGATCCTGCACAAGGTCGGGCGCAGCGCCCTGGGTAGCCGCGCGGCGCTGTCCCACACCGCTTCGCTGGCCGGCGACGACAAGGTGCTGGACGCCGTGCTGGGCGACTATGCGGTGATCCGCGCCAGGACCACCGAGGAACTGATGGACATCGCCTACCTCGCCACCCGGCGTATCTATCCGGTGGGCAACAGCCTCGGCATGATCACCGTCAGCGGCGGCGCCGGGATCATCGTCAGCGATGCCGCCGAGGAGGTCGGCCTGCCGATGCCGCCGATGCCGGACATGGCCCAGGAGCGGCTGAAGGCACGGCTGTCCTTCGCGTCGCCGATCAACCCGGTGGACTGCACCGCGCAGGCCCTGAACGATCTGACGCTGGTGCGCGACTTTACCGAGTCGATGGTGGTCGACGGTGGCTACCGTTCGCTGCTCGCCTTCTTCACCCAGGCCGGCACCGCCGCCTCCATCGGCGCGCGTCTGGCCGAGCAGTTCCGGCGGATCAAGGAGGCTCATCCCGAGCGTCTGTTCGTGGTCTCGGTGATGGGCGAGGGGGAGGAGCTGGCACCCTACGAGGAGGCCGGCTTCGCACTGTTCGAAGACCCCACCCGGGCGGTAGTGGCGATCCAGGCCATGGGGCGGCTCGGCGAAGCCTTCGCCCGGCCGTTGCGCCTGCGCCGGCCTGCCGGCGGGCTACAGTTGCCCGCCTCCACGCCCGGCGAAGCCGAGGCCAAGCGCCTGCTGGCGCGCGCCGGTATCGAGTCCGCCGCCGAGGCGGTGCTGGGCAGTGCCGAAGAGGCGGTTGCATTCGCCGAGGGCATCGGATACCCGGTGGTGCTGAAGCTCGCCTCGGCGGACATCCAGCACAAGTCGGAAATCGGCGGCGTGCTGCTTGGCGTAAGCGATGCGGACGCGGTACGCGCCGGTTTCCAACTGCTCCTGCGCCGGGCCGCCGAGAAGGCGCCGCAGGCGCGTCTCGATGGCGTCCTGGTGGCGCGTCAGCTGCAGGGTGGGGTGGAGTGCTTCATGGGGATCCAGCGCGATCCGCTGTTCGGCCCGGTGGCGCTGTTCGGCCTGGGCGGGATCTTCGTCGAGGTGCTGCAGGACGTGGTGTTCCGCCGCTGCCCGTTCGAGGTCGACGAAGCCGAGGCGATGATCCGTAGCATCAGAGGCGCGCCGCTCCTGCTCGGCGCGCGTGGCCGGCCGCGGGCCGACGTCGCGGCGCTGGCACGGCTGCTGTCGAATCTCTCGCGGTTCGCCTGGGAGGCGGGAGAGCGCTTGCGCTCGGTGGACCTCAACCCGGTCATCGCCTTGCCGGAGGGCCAGGGCGCCTGGGCGGTGGATGCGGTGCTGGAAGTCGAGGAGGTGGCCGATGGCGCTCGATCCTGAGGTGCTCCTGAACTACCCGATCCCCGAAGTACGCCAGCGCTACAGCCGGCGCGACAGCGCCTTCTATGCATTGACCCTCGGTCTGGGCGGCGACCCGCTGGACGAGCGCCAACTGGTCTACGTCGATCCGTGCCACGATCTCCAGGCATTGCCGTGCATGGCCCTGGTGCTCGGTCATCCGGGCTTCTGGCTGGGCAATCCGGCGACTGGCGTGGACGCGCTGCGCCTGGTTCACGGCGAGCAGCGCCTGGAGTGGCGGCGGCCGTTGCCGGCGGAAGGCGAGGTGATCGGTAGGACCCGGGTCACCGGTCTGGTAGACAAGGGCGCCGACAAGGGCGCGCTGCTCTACAGCGAGAAGGTGCTCAGCGACGCGCTCAGCGGCGAGGTGCTGGCTGTCGCCCGCAGCACCACCTTCCTTCGCGGCGACGGCGGCTTCGGTGGTTCCCGGCAGGTGCCGGAAATGCCGCATCGCTTGCCTGAACGGACGCCCGACCTGCGACTCGACCTGCCGACCCGTCCGGAGCAGGCCCTGTACTACCGCCTCAACGGCGACGACAACCCGCTCCACGCGGAGCCCGCGGCAGCGCTGCGGGCCGGCTTCCCGCGGCCGATCCTGCATGGCCTGTGCACCCTCGGCGTGGCATTCCACGCGGTGTTGCGCGGGCTCGCCGACTACCGCGCGGAGCAACTGGGACATCTGCAGGTGCGTTTCTCGGCTCCGGTGTTTCCCGGCGAGACCTTGCGTACCGAGATGTGGAGCGACGGCTCGTTCCGCACTCGCGTCGTCGAGCGCGATGTGGTGGTGCTGGACAACGGCCGGGTAGGTCCGCCGCCAGAGCGGCCGGACTGAAGCGAAGGGCGGCGGCGCGAGGGAACGACCGTCGGGCTGCCGTGAAGATCAACCGAAATCCTGCTTGCGAGAACAAGAATAATGAATGCAACCGCGCTTTCCCCGAACCCGGCGCCGGCCATCTCCCGGCGCACCATGCTGATCGCCTTCGTCTTCTGCTTCCTCGGCCTGCTCGCCGACGGCGTCGACCTGATGTTCCTGGCCTACAGCCTCAACAGCCTGAAGGCCGAATTCGGCCTGAGCAACTTCGAAGCCGGCTCCCTCGGCAGCCTGACTCTCGCCGGCATGGCCGTCGGCGGTATCTATGGCGGCTGGTGCTGCGACCGCTTCGGCCGGGTCCGAGTGGTGACCTGGACCATCGTGCTGTTCTCCATCGGTACCGCGTTGCTGGGGCTGACCCAGAACTACTGGCAGTTCGCGCTGATCCGCTTCGTCGCCTCGCTCGGCCTCGGCTCGCTGTTCGTCGCCTGCAACATCCTGATGTCCGAGTGCGTCGGAACCAGGTACCGCACCACCATCCTCGCCGCCATGCAGGCCGGCTGGACCGTGGGCTACCTGGTGGCGACCCTGCTGGCGGGGCAGATCATCCCCGAGTTCGGCTGGCGCACCTTGTTCTTCACCGCCGTGGCGCCGGCGCTGGTCTGCCTGGCCCTGCGGCCTTGGGTGCCGGAGTCGCCGTCCTGGCTCGCGGCCCAGGCCGGGCGCCAGCGTCCCGGCGCGGCTCCGCAGAGCCACGCCGAGGCTGGCGGTGCCGGCCCGCTGGGACGGATGTTGGGCGATCCGGAAACGCGCGGCATGTTCCTGCTCTGGAGCCTCACCTCCTGCTTCCTGCTGTTCGGCTACTACGGCACCAACAACTGGATGCCGTCCTACCTGGAGAGCGAGTTGGGGATGAACTTCAAGTCGATGACCGGCTACATGGTCGGCACCTACAGTGCGATGATCCTCGGCAAGGTCGCCGCCGGTGTCTGCGCCGATCTCTTCGGTCGGCGCCTGACCTTCGCCGCCGGGGCCATCGGCAGCGCCGCCTTCATGCCGTTGATCGTGTTCTACCACTCGCCCTCCAACATCCTCTGGATCCTCATCACCTTCGGCTTCATCTACGGCGTTCCGGTCGGGGTGCTGGCCACCTACATGACCGAGAGCTTCTCCACCCGCGTCCGCGGCTCGGCGGTGGGCACCGCCTACAACCTGGGGCGTATCGGCGCGGCGGTGGCGCCCGCCGGCATCGGCCTGCTGGCCACCCACGTGTCGATCGGCGCGGGTTTCCTGGTGATGGGCATCACCTACGTGCTCACCGGGCTGATCCCGGCGCTGTTCATTGCGGACCGGCTCTACGACCCGAACCGCGAGTCCCGCGATGCCGAGAGCGCTTCCCGACGGCAAGCGCCGGGCAGTGCCGTGGATACCGCCGAGCGGCGCGCGGCCAAGGCCTGATCCTGCGGAAGGAGTGCACATCCATGAGTTCTTTTCCACGACAGCCAGCGGCGGAGCAGCGGCCCGCCAGCTTCCAGGAGTTCATCGGCCTCGAGCGCTGGACCGATGCCGACGGGATGGCGCGGGTGCGCTTGGGGCATCGCCCGGAACTGATGAACTACCTGCAACAGTTCCACGGCGGGGTGTTGATGTCGGTGCTGGACGCCGCCATGGCCCAGGCGATCCGTGCCTGCCTGCCGGACTGCTCGATGGTGACCATCGACATGGCTACCCACTTCATGGGTAGCGCCCGCGGCGAGCTTCGTGCGGTTGGCAGGGTGGTGCGACGGACCCGCACGATCTGCTTCTGCACGGCGGAAATCTGCAACGAGGACGGCGAGGTCATCGCCATGGCCTCGGGCAGCTTCAGGTACCGCGCGGCTAAGCCGTAGCGGAGTTCCGGCGGCGCGGCAGCGGAGCCATCCGTCGCGCGTCCGGACCACGGCCTGCGCGGTCGCTCCGCGCGGACAAGCCGGCGCCGCCCGTGCAGATGACGGACGGGCGGTCGGCGTATCGACAGGAGGGCGAACAGATGAGTGAGCAAGACGAGTGGGCCGGCGAGCGCGAGCAGCGTCTGCGGATGATCCGCGACAGCGCGGCTTCGCTGGTGCCGCGCGACGGCGACCTGAGCCGCGTGCGCCGCGGTCGTTTCACCGGTAGCGGGGTGGACCGCCAGGCCTGGCGCGAGGTCTGCGCCATGGGCTGGCCGGCGCTGCGCCTGGATGAAGCGTTGGGCGGCAGCGGCCTGGGCATGAGCGAATACGCGGCGTTGCTGGAGGCGCTGGGGCGCGGCCTGCTGCCCGAGCCGCTGATCGAGGCCGGGCTGGTGGCGCCGTTGCTGCCGGAAGACGAGCGCGTTGCGTTGCTGGCCGCTGAGCGGCTGGTCCTGCCGGCGGGCATCGCCTACCGCGATGGGCGGCGGCGCCCTCGTATGCAGGAAGGGCGGCTGCACGGCGAAGTCGCTCACGTACATCTGGCTGGCGCCGCCGATGCCTGGCTGGTGGCCTGCGAGCAGGGCCTGGCGCTGGTCGAGCGCGATGCCGATGGCGTGGAACTGCTCTGCGAGGCGACCCAGGATGGCGCTCACCTGGCGCGCCTGCGTTTCCGCGATGCGCCGGCACGGTGGTTGTCCGGCGAGGTGGCGGAACAGGTTCTGGACGAGGCAGCGCTGGCCTGCGCGGCCTATCTGGTCGGACTGATGGATGGCGCCTTCGAGCGAACCCTGGAGTACCTCAAGGTACGTCGCCAGTTCGGCCGCGAGATCGGCAGTTTCCAGGCGCTGCAGCACCGCATGGTCGATCTGAGGATCCAGATCGAACTGTCGCGCGCCATGGTCGAGCAGGCCGCCGCCGCGATCGATGCCGGGGCGTCGGAAAGCGAGCGCCAGCGGCAGGTTTCCAGCGCACGGGTACGGGCCTCGGAAGCGGCTCTGCTGGTGACCCGCCAGGCCATCCAGTTGCACGGCGGCATCGGCTACACCGACGAGGCGGACATCGGCCTGTTCCTGCGCCGCGCCATGGTACTGCTCAATGCCCACGGCTCGCTGGCGTTCCACAAGGCGCGCTACGCCGCGCTGCTACAGCGGGAGGTGGCCTGATGAGCGGTTTGTTGCAGGAAACGCGCGGCACGGTGCGCCTGCTGCGCTTCGACAACCCGGCCCGGCGCAACGCACTGTCGCCGGCGCTGCGCATGGAATTGCTGCGGGCCCTGGAGGCGGCCGAATGCGACCCATCGATCCGCAGCGTGCTGCTGACCGGTGGCGAAGAGGTGTTCTGCGCCGGCGGCGACCTGGGCGACATGCGGGTGACCGAGTTGGCCGCCGGCAGGGCGCGAATGCAGGACAACGCGCGGCTGGTGCGGCAGATGGTGCGCATGGGCAAGCCGCTGATCGCCGCGGTCGAGGGCTGGGCGGTGGGAGCCGGGCTGTCCGTGGCGCTGGCCTGCGACAGCATCGTTTGCGGCGCCGGCGCCCGCTTCGCCGCCGGCTTCGGCAAGGTCGGGCTGCTCGCCGACCTTGGCCAGTTGCATACCTTGCCGGCGCGCATCGGTTGGGGGCGGGCACGGCAGATCCTGATGTTCGGCCAGGTGGTAGAGGCCGAGGAGGCACTGCGCATCGGCCTGGCCGACCGCCTCTGCGCCGCTGGCGGCACCTTGGCGATGGCGCTGGAACTGGCCGGGCGGGTGGAGCAGCAGGCGCCGTTGCCCCTGGCGATGACCAAGGCGTTGCTCGCCGAGGGCCTTGACCTATTGCTGGAGCGGGAGGGCGAGTTGCAGAGCCAGTTGTTTCTCAGCGCCGACCACGCCGAGGGCAAGGCGGCCTTTCTCGCCAAGCGTCCCCCCGTATTCAGAGGAAACTGAGATGACCGACTACGACAGTCTCGATGACAACGCCTTTCGCCTGATGGTCCGTGAGTGGATCGCCGCCAACTATCCGCAGCGCATCCGCAATCCGCCCCGTCGCCTGGGGCGCGAGGAAACCCGCGAGTGGTACCTGCTGTTGTCGCGCCAGGGCTGGCTGTGTCCCGGCTGGCCCAGGGAGTACGGCGGCATGGGGCTGAGCGCCGGCAAGCAACTGATCATGATGGAGGAAATGGAGGAGTACGGCTGCGCGCGCCTGCCCGACAGCGGCGTGACCATGCTCGGCCCATTGTTGATCCGCTATGGCGACGAGGCGCAACGGGCGCGCTTCCTGCCGCGCATTCTCAGCGGCGAAGACATCTGGTGCCAGGGCTACAGCGAGCCCAACGCCGGCTCCGACCTGGCCAGCCTGCGCACCGAGGCGCGCCTGGAAAACGGCGAGTGGGTGATCAACGGACAGAAGACCTGGACCACCATGGGCTCGGAGGCCAACTGGATCTTCCTGCTGGTCCGCACCGAGCGCAGCGCCAAGGCGCAGCACGGCATCAGCTTCCTGCTGGTGCCGATGGACAGCCCGGGCATCGAGGTGCGGCCGATCCTCAACCTGGAGCTGCACGGCGAGTTCTGCGAAGTGTTTTTCAACGACGTGCGGGTGCCCTACGACAGCCTGGTCGGCGAAATCAACCAGGGTTGGAGCATGGCCAAGGCGCTGCTCGGTTTCGAGCGGATCTTCCTCGGTTCGCCCAAGCAGTCCACCTTCGCTCTCCAGCGCCTGGAGCGCCTGGCCCGGCACCTGGGACTGTGGCACGACCCTCTGTTCGCGCGCCGCTTCGCCGCGCTGAGCATGGACCTGGACAGCCACAAGGCGCTCTACGAGCGTTTCGCCGAACGCCTGCGGCGTGGGGAGAGCCTCGGCCCGGAGGTATCCATGCTGAAGATCTTCCAGTCCGAACTGTTCCAGCGCATCAGCGAGTTGGGCCTGGAGGTCGCCGGGGAGGACTCGGCCCTGCTACAGCCCTTCGCCGAAGACCCCGAGCTGCATCCGGCGGGGATCTTCATCCAGTCGCGGCCGACCACCATCTACGGCGGCAGCAACGAAATCCAGCGCAACATCCTGGCCAAGAGCGTCCTCGGCCTGCCGGGCTGAGCGCAACCGAACGACATCCACGGGACGAAGAGGATTACCCATGAGCAGCAGACTCAATGAAGGCAAGGTCGCGATCGTTACCGGCGCGGGCGGCGGCATCGGCCGCGAGATCGCCCTGGCCCTGGCCGATTCCGGGGCACGGGTGGTGATCAACGATATCGGCGTATCGCTACAGGGCGAGGGCGGGTCGGCCTCGCCGGCCGAAGAGACCCTTGGCCTGATCCGCCAGCGAGGCGGCGAAGGTCTGATCAACACCGACAGCGTCGCCGACTGGGACAGCGCGCGGCGTATCGTCGAATGCGCCATGGACGGTTTCGGGCGTCTGGATATCGTGGTGAACAACGCTGGCATCCTGCGCGATGTGATCTTCCACAAGATGAGCGCCGACGACTGGCTGTCGGTGATCAATGTCCATCTCAACGGCAGCTTCTTCGTCAGCCGGGCCGCCGCCGAACGCTTCCGTACCCAGCAGGCCGGCGCCTTCGTACACATGACCAGCACTTCCGGGCTGATCGGCAACTTCGGCCAGGCCAATTATTCCGCGGCCAAGCTGGGCATCGTCGCCTTGAGCAAATCCATCGCCCTCGACATGCAGCGCTACAACGTGCGTTCGAATTGCATCGCGCCGTTCGCCTGGAGCCGGATGACCGACTCGATTCCGGCCGAAACCCCGGAGCAGAAGGCCCGCGTCGACAAGCTGCAGCGCATGACCCCCGAGAAGAACGCGCCGCTGGCCGTCTACCTGGCGTCCGACGCCGCCCGCGAGGTCACCGGCCAGGTGTTCGCCGCGCGTCACCACGAACTCTTCCTGATGAGCCAGAGCCGGCCGCTGCGCAGTGTGCATAGCGAGCGCGGCTGGACCCCGGAGAGCATCGCCGAGCACGGCATGCCGGCGTTGCGCGGCAGCTTCATGGATCTGGCGCGCAGCCCGGGCGTGTTCTCCTGGGACCCGATCTGACCGAGGAGGCAATCCATGGGCGTGTTCAGGACCCGTTTCACCGAGACCTTCGGCGTCGAACACCCGATCATGCAGGGCGGCATGCAGTGGGTCGGCCGTGCCGAGATGGCTGCGGCGGTGGCCAACGCCGGTGGCCTGGCGACGCTGTCGGCGTTGACCCAGCCGAGCCCGGAGGCACTGGCTGCGGAGATTGCCCGCTGCCGCGAGCTGACCGATCGGCCGTTCGGGGTCAACCTGACCTTGCTGCCGACGCAGAAGCCGGTGCCCTATGCCGAATATCGCGCAGCCATCATCGAGGCGGGAATCCGCGTCGTCGAAACCGCCGGCAACGACCCCGGCGAGCACATCGCCGAATTCCGTCGACACGGCGTCAAGGTGATCCACAAGTGCACCGCCGTGCGCCATGCGCTCAAGGCCGAGCGACTGGGTGTGGACGCCGTATCCATCGACGGCTTCGAGTGTGCCGGCCACCCGGGCGAGGACGACATCCCCGGCCTGGTGTTGCTGCCGGCCGCGGCCAACCGGCTACGCGTGCCGATCATCGCCTCCGGCGGTTTCGCCGATGGACGTGGCCTGGTCGCGGCGCTGGCGCTGGGTGCCGACGCGATCAACATGGGCACGCGCTTCCTGGCCACTCGCGAATGTCCGATACACCCTGCGGTGAAGGCGGCGATCCGTGCGGCCGACGAGCGTTCCACCGACCTGATCATGCGTTCCCTGCGCAATACCGCGCGGGTGGCGCGCAACGCGATCAGCCAGGAAGTACTGGCGATCGAGGCACGCGGCGGCGCCGGCTACGCCGATATCGCCGCGCTGGTCAGCGGCCAGCGCGGTCGCCAGGTGTACCAGCAGGGCGATACCGACCTGGGGATCTGGTCGGCCGGCATGGTCCAGGGCCTGATCGACGACGAACCGGCCTGCGCCGAGTTGCTCAGGGACATCGTCGAGCAGGCGCGCCAACTGGTGCGTCAACGCCTGGAGGGCATGCTCGCCGGGGTCTGATCCGCTCCGCCACGGCGGTCGCGGCAGGGAGTGGCCGCGGCGCCGTGTCTATCCACTGACGACGAAGAGACAACAACAATGAAAATTCTTCCCGTTCCGATGCTGGCCGCGGGGCTGGCGTTGCTGCCGTCGTTCGCCCAGGCGGAGTTTTTCGCCGACGGCAAGGCCGGCCTCGAACTGCGCAATTTCTATTTCAATCGCGAC
Organism: Pseudomonas sp. 2VD; assembly: GCF_005503585.1. Taxonomy (NCBI): domain Bacteria; kingdom Pseudomonadati; phylum Pseudomonadota; class Gammaproteobacteria; order Pseudomonadales; family Pseudomonadaceae; genus Pseudomonas; species Pseudomonas sp. 2VD. Next base: position 1,859 of record NZ_SCND01000025.1, on the reverse strand, counting down.
TATCGCCAGCCCGGCGCCAGCCAGTCCTATTCGGAGGAGTGGGCGCAGGGTTTCCTGTTGCGCTACGAGTCCGGCTACACCGAGGGGCTCTTCGGCCTGGGTGTCGATGCGCTGGGCCTGCTGGGCGTCAGGCTGGACTCCTCGCCAGAGCGATCCGGTAGCGGTCTGTTGCCGTATTCGACGAGCGACCGGCGCGCCGCCCACGACTATTCCAGCCTGGGCCTGACCGCCAAGCTACGGGTCTCGCACAGTACCCTGAAGATCGGCACCCTGATGCCCAGGCTGCCGGTGGTGCAGTTCAACGACACGCGCCTGCACCCGCAAACCTTCCAGGGCGGACTGCTGGAAGTGAACGAGATCGACGGGCTGGCGCTGCAGTTCGGCCAGTTGCGCCAGGTCAAGCAGCGCGACTCGACCAACGCCGAAGACCTCGGCATCACCCGCGGCAACAAGCGCAACGTACTGGCGGGCCGGCACCCCGGCAGCGACCGCTTCGACTTCGCCGGCGGTACCTACCGCTGGAGCGAGCGCCTGAGCAGCAGCTACCACTACGCCAACCTGGAGGATTTCTACCGCCAGCATTATCTCGGCGTGCAGCACCTCTTGCCGCTCGCCGATGACCAGTCGCTGAAGTCCGACATCCGCTGGGCGCGTTCCACCGACGAGGGCGGCAGCCGCGTCGACAATCGCGCGCTGAATGCGCTGTTCACCTATCGCCTGGGCGGCCACGCCTTCGGCCTCGGCTACCAGCGCATGTCCGGCGATAGCGGCTTTGCCTACCTGGGCGGGACCGATCCGTATCTGGTCAACTTCGTGCAGATCGGCGATTTCGCCAACAAGGACGAGCGCTCCTGGCAGTTGCGCTACGACTACGACTTCGCCGCCATCGGCCTGCCCGGCCTGACATTCATGAGCCGCTACCTGCGTGGCGAACACATCGACCTTCTGGACGGCGGTGGGCGCGGCAAGGAATGGGAGCGGGACACCGATATCGCCTACCTGGTGCAATCGGGGCCGCTGAAGAACCTGGGGATCAAGTTGCGCAACGGCACCTTCCGCAGCGATTTCGGCAACGACATCGACGAGACCCGGCTGATCGTCAGCTACGCGTTGCCGCTGTGGTGAAGTGGACTTGAGTTTCCCGATGTTTCCGCGCCATTGACCCTGTAGTGGCTACAGCCTTTTCACTGGAAGCCGTCAGATCCAGACGAGAGGGTTGTGCCATGGGGTTCTTCGAACGGTTGTTGATGGGTGGGCGTCATCATGGACAGGGCGGTGGTCATCACGGCGGCGGTCATCACCGCGGTCAGGGCGGCTATCCGCCGGCGCCAGTCGCGGCGGGAATGGCCTGTCCCGCCTGCCGCACCGCGAATGCGGCGACGGCACGATTCTGCCAGGGCTGCGGCGGCGCCCTGGCGCCGCTGCGCTGTATCGCCTGCAACGCCGATCTTGCGGCGGGCGCGAAGTTCTGCGGCGCCTGCGGTGCGCCGCAGCAGTAGCCTCAGTCGACGGCGAGGATTTCCACCGCAAAGAGGGAGTCCTTCGCCCCGGTCTCGTCGCCCGGGTGCCTGCCGATCAGGCTCTGGCCCAGTGGCGAGCGAGGCGTGATGACCAACACCTCGCGACCTTCGCAATCGATCTTCAGCCCGGCCGCCTCAGGGCCGAGGAACACTGTTCGCCGGCTGCCGTCGGCGTTCAGCAGGGTGACCAGCGCGGTGAGCTGGATGCCCTGTTCCTCGTCGAAATCGCGCAGCACCAGGTTGCGGTACAGGCCCAGCGCCTGGCGGATCTCCTCGACCCGGCGCGACTGCCCGGCGGCCAGGTAGGCCGCTTCCAGGCCGAGGGTGTCGTACTTGTTC
>NZ_SCND01000259.1:0-9018 GCF_005503585.1 Pseudomonas sp. 2VD | reverse complement strand
GTGCAGGCCATGCCCGGCGTTGACGATCAGGCCGAGGGAACGCCCGAGGGCCACGCCCTCGCGTACCCGCTGCAGCTCGCGGGCCTGCTCCTCGGGGTCTTCGGCGTCGGCGTAGCGACCGGTATGCAGTTCGATAGCCGGCGCGCCGACCCGGGCGGAGGCCTCGATCTGCCGCGGATCGGGATCGATGAACAGCGACACTTCACTGCCCACCGCAGCCAGGCGTCGTACCGCGTCTCGGATGCGCTGTTCCTGGCCGGCGACGTCGAGGCCGCCCTCGGTGGTCAGTTCCTCGCGGCGCTCGGGGACCAGGCAGCTATGCGCCGGCCGGATCTCCTCGGCGAAGGCGAGCATTTCCTCGGTGACCCCCATCTCGAAGTTCATCCGCGTCTGCAGCACTTCCTTGAGCACCCGCACGTCGCGTTCCTGGATATGCCGGCGGTCCTCGCGCAGGTGCACGGTGATACCGTCGGCGCCGGCTTCCTCGGCGTCCAGGGCGGCCTTCACCGGGTCCGGATAGCGGGTGCCCCGGGCCTGGCGCAGGGTGGCGACGTGATCGATGTTCACGCCGAGCAGAATTCGAGTGGCTTCAGTCACGGGGTGACTCCTTACGGTTCATGAACAGCTCGCGGCTGACCAGCGGCCGGCCGCCCAGATGGGGAGCGAGCGCCTGGCGCATCAGGCGCTTGGCCGCCGCCAGGGCGCCGGGGGCGCTCCAGTCGGCGTCGGCCATGGATAACAGTTCGGAGCCCTGGAACAGCCCGGGTTGCAGCTGCGCCACCGGCTCCAGGCCGGCCTCTGGCAAAAGCTGGTACAACGCCTGCGGCTCGATCGGGCGCCCATCGATGTCGACATCGAGAGCGAAACCATAGCCCAGTTGCTCCAGCAGGCGCCATTCGAACGCGCGCAGCAGCGGTTCGATGGGTCGCCCCGCCGCCAGCAGCGGCAGGGTCGCGGCGTAGTGGGCGAAGATTTCCGGCTGCGGGTCTTCCGCCGGCAACAGGCGGATCAACAGCTCGTTGAGATAGAGACCGCTGAACAGCGCCTGGCCATTGAGCAGGTTGGGAATGCCGGCGCTTTCCAGGCGGGCCACGGTCTTCAGTTCGCCGCGCCCGCGCCACTCCGCTTCCAGCGGCACGAATGGCCGCGCCAGGGCGCCGGCCTTGCCGCGGGCGCCGCGCAGGACCGCGCGCAGGCGACCCAACGGGGTGAAGAAGTCCACCAGGGCGCTGGTTTCCTTGTACGGCCGGCTATGCAGCACGTAGGTGGCTTGGGCGGCGGCGAAGGACATGGCGGGTCGACCGGGCGCGAGAGGAATGGCGCCCGGCTGGCGCCGGGCTGCCGGGAACGGTCAGAGGTCGCCGTAGCCCAGCGAGCGCAGGGCACGCTCGTCGTCGGACCAGCCGCCCTTGACCTTGACCCAGAGGTTGAGCATGACCTTGGAGTCGAACAGTACTTCCATGTCCTTGCGCGCGTTCTGGCCGATGCTTTTGATCCGCTCGCCCTTGTCGCCGATGATGATCTTCTTCTGCCCCTCGCGCTCCACCAGGATCAGCGCATGGATATGCAGGATGCGACCTTCCTGCTTGAACTCCTCGATCTCCACGGTGATCTGGTAGGGCAGCTCGGCGCCGAGCTGGCGCATGATCTTCTCGCGGACCAGCTCGGCGGCCAGGAAGCGGCTGCTGCGGTCGGTGATCTGGTCTTCGGGGAAGAAGTGCTCGCTTTCCGGCAGACGCTCGGCGACCAGCTTCTCCAGCACGTCCAGGTTGGTCCCGTGCTGCGCCGAGATCGGTACTACCTCGGCCTTCGGCAACTGCTGGGTGAGCCATTCGAGGTGCGGCAGCAGGTCGGCCTTCTCCTCGATGCGGTCGGTCTTGTTCACCGCGATCAGCACCGGGCAACTGACGTACTGCACGCGCTCCAGGACCATCTGGTCCTCTTCGGTCCAGCGGGTGCGGTCGACCACGAAGATCACCACGTCGACATCCTTCAATGCCGCGCTGGCGGTACGGTTCATGTAGCGGTTGAGGGCCTTCTCGCCGCTCTTGTGCAGGCCGGGCGTATCGACGTAGACGGCCTGCACCTCGCCCTCGGTCTTGATCCCGAGCATGTTGTGACGGGTGGTCTGCGGCTTGCGCGAGGTGATCGCCAGCTTCTGCCCGAGGATGTGGTTGAGCAGGGTGGACTTGCCCACATTGGGGCGCCCCACGATCGCCACGTAGCCGCAACGGCTGCCGGCGGGGATGTCGTCGTGCATGTCAGTCATGGCCATTCTCCACGCCCAGGGCCACCAGCGCGGCGGCCGCGGCCACCTGCTCGGCGATGCGGCGGCTGCCGCCGTGCCCGTGGGTCTTGTCGCTCAGCAGGGCCACTTCGCAATCGACGAAGAAGGTCCGGCAATGGGGTTCGCCCTGGATATCCACCACCTCGTAGCGCGGCAGGTCGCAGCCCCGCGACTGCAGGAACTCCTGCAGGCGGGTCTTGGGGTCCTTGTTGGTGTCCACCGGGGTCAGCTCGCGCAGTTGCGGTCCGAGCCAGGCGATGATCCGCTCGCGCGCGGAGTCCATGCCGGTATCCAGGTAGATGGCGCCGATCAGGGCTTCCATCGCATCGGCGAGGATCGACTCGCGGCGGAACCCGCCGCTCTTCAGCTCGCCCGAGCCCAGCCGCAGGTAGTCGCCCACCTCGAAGCCGCGCGCCAGCAGGGCCAGGGTCTCGCCCTTGACCAGTCGCGCGCGCAGGCGCGAAAGCTGGCCTTCGCGAGCCTGCGGGAAGTGGTGGAACAGCGCCTCGCCGATGACGAAGTTGAGAATGGCGTCACCGAGGAACTCCAGGCGCTCGTTGTTGCGCCCGGCGTAGCTGCGATGGGTCAGGGCCAGGACCATCAGGTCCCGGTCTTTGAAGGTATAGCCGAGCTTGCGCTCGAGTCGGTCCAGCGAATTACTCACGGCATGCGTACACGGAATTCTTTGTCGAAGTGGACCACCAGGTCGATGTTGCTGATCAGTGGCTCGCGTTTTTCATATTTCAGGTGCGCCCGGAATTGGTTGTCTTCCAGTTGCACCTCCAGGGCCTTCTCCAGGTCCAGGTTGCGGATGCCGTTGATCTGCATCCCCTTGCCGACGTAGCTGTAGAACTCCGGCACGGAACGCACCTCGGCCGCCTTGTCGGTCTCCACGGAAGTGATCACCTTCTCCAGCGAGTAGTAATCCATGTAGTGCGGGATGATCTTGAATGCGGCGCTGGCGAAGAACGCCACCACGCCCAGCACCACCAGCCACCCCAGCAGGGACATCCCCTTCTGCGAACGCGCGAACCTCATGTCGGACCTCATGTCAGTGTAGTTATTCCGTCCAGCGAGCGGTAACGCCATCGGGCAGGGCCCTGCGGCGGCGTTCGCGGAAGTGAAAGCGGGGCTGCCCTCGGGAGCAGCCCCGCTTCGCGATTATTCAGCAGGAGCGCCCTTCCGCGTGGCGAACCTGCGCACAGGTCAGTGAATCACGCCGACCCGGGAGAAGTTCGGCAGGTTGCTCATCTTCGGATCGGGCCAGCTCATCCACACGGCGAAGGCCTTGCCGACGATATTGCGGTCCGGAACCATGCCCAGCAGATCCTTGGGGATCTTCGGATCGTTCCAGTAGCGGCTGTCGTTGGAGTTGTCGCGGTTGTCGCCCATCATGAAGTAGTGGCCGGCGGGAATGGTCCACTGGCGGTCGGGCTCGATGCGATAGCGGCTCATTTCCTTGCGGATCAGGTGCTCGGCCTGGCCCAGCTTCTCCTGGTACAGGGTCACGCTGCCCAGGGTGCCCGGTTCCTCGCCGACCAGTTTCTCCGCCACCAGCTCGCCGTTGACGTACAGGCGCTTTTCCCTGGTGTAGCGCACGGTGTCGCCGGGCAGGCCGACCACGCGCTTGATGTAGTTGATGTTCGGTTCGCTGGGATAGCGGAACACCATGACATCGCCGCGCTGCGGATCACCGATCGGGATCACCTTGGTGTCCAGCACCGGCAGGCGGATACCGTAGGCGAACTTGTTGACCAGGATGAAATCGCCGACCTCGAGGGTAGGTTTCATCGACCCCGAGGGAATCTGGAACGGTTCGACCAGGAAGGAACGCAGCACCAGCACGATGAACAGCACCGGGAAGAACGACTTGCCGTACTCCACCAGCAGCGGTTCCTTGTTGAGCTTCTCCAGCACTGCCGGATCGGGCTCGTTCACCTGCCCTTCGTAGGAAGAGATCGCGGCCCGCCGACGCGGCGCGAACAGCACCAGGTCGACCAGGGCCAGGGCGCCGCATACAGCCACGGCGATGACCAGCAACAACGGGAAATTGAGTGTCATGGGTTCTAGCTATCCACTTTGAGCACGGCGAGGAAGGCTTCCTGGGGAATTTCCACGCTACCGACCTGCTTCATCCTTTTCTTACCAGCCTTCTGCTTCTCCAGCAGCTTGCGTTTACGGCTCACGTCGCCACCGTAACACTTGGCCAGCACGTTCTTCCTGAGCGCCTTGACCGTCGAGCGGGCGATGATCTGCCCACCGATGGCTGCCTGGATCGCCACGTCGAACATCTGCCGCGGGATCAGTTCCTTCATTTTCTCCACCAGCTGGCGGCCCTTGTAGGGGGCGTTGTCGCGGTGGACGATCAGGGCGAGGGCGTCGACCTTCTCGCCATTGATCAGCACGTCGAGACGAACCAGGTTGGACGGCTCGAAACGATCGAAGCTGTAGTCCAGGGAAGCATAGCCGCGGCTGGTGGACTTGAGGCGATCGAAGAAGTCGAGCACCACCTCGTTCATCGGCAGGTCGTAGACCACCTGCACCTGGCCGCTGAGGAAGTGCATGTCGCGCTGCACGCCGCGCTTCTCGATGCACAGGGTGATCACGTTGCCCAGGTGGTCCTTGGGCACCAGGATGGTGGCGCGGCAGATCGGTTCGCGCATTTCCTGGATGGACGCCAGGTCCGGGAGCTTGGACGGGTTGTCGACGTAGATGATCTCGCCGTTCTTCTGCACGATCTCGAAGACCACCGTGGGCGCGGTGGTGATCAGGTCCAGGTCGTATTCGCGCTCCAGGCGCTCCTGGATGATCTCCATGTGCAGCATGCCGAGGAAGCCGCAACGGAAGCCGAAGCCCAGGGCTTCGGAGCTTTCCGGCTCGTATTGCAGCGACGAGTCGTTGAGGGTCAGCTTCTGCAGGGCGTCGCGGAAGTCCTCGAAATCGTCCGAGCTGACCGGGAACAGGCCCGCGTAGACTTGCGGCTTGACCCGCTTGAAGCCCGGCAGGACCTCGACGTCCGGCGTGTTGTTAAGGGTCAGCGTATCGCCCACCGGCGCGCCGTGGATATCCTTGATACCGGCGATGATGAAGCCCACCTCGCCCGCCTTCAGGTCGACGGTCTCGGTGTGCTTCGGAGTGAATACCCCGACGCTGTCCACCTGGTGGACCTTGCCGGTGGACTTCACCAGGATCTTGTCGCCCTTCTTCACCCGGCCGTTCTTCACCCGCACCAGCGAGACCACGCCGAGGTAGTTGTCGAACCAGGAGTCGATGATCAACGCCTGCAGCGGCGCCTCGATCTCGCCTTCCGGGGCGGGGATGGCGGTCACCAGGCGCTCCAGCACCTCCAGCACGCCCATCCCGCTCTTGGCGCTGCAGGCCACGGCGTCGGTGGCATCGATGCCGATGATGCTCTCGATTTCCTCTTTCACCCGCTCCGGCTCGGCCTGGGGCAGGTCCATCTTGTTCAGCACGGGCATCACTTCCAGCCCCTGCTCGATGGCGGTGTAGCAGTTGGCGACGGACTGCGCCTCGACGCCCTGGCCGGCGTCCACTACCAGCAGCGCGCCCTCGCAGGCGGCCAGCGAGCGGCTGACTTCGTAGGTGAAGTCGACGTGGCCGGGGGTATCGATGAAGTTGAGCTGGTAGGTCTTACCGTCCTGCGCCTTGTAGTGCAGGGTCACGCTGTGGGCCTTGATGGTGATCCCGCGCTCGCGCTCCAGATCCATGGAGTCCAGGACCTGGGCCTCCATTTCGCGATCGGAGAGGCCGCCGCACATCTGGATGAAGCGATCGGCCAGCGTCGACTTGCCATGGTCGATATGGGCAATGATGGAGAAATTGCGGATATGGCTCAGGTCGCTCACGGCTCAACACACTCGAAAAGGGCAAGGGCGGCAATCCGCCGAAAAATAGCCGGGGAGTTTACCTGATGCTCGGGCAAGGCGTCACGCAGGTAACGGATTGACGGGCATGAAAAAGGGCGGTGGAAACCGCCCTTTTTTCGCCAGCCGGCTTATTCGGCCAGCTTGAAGGTGATGAAGCTGGCGCGCCCCTGGCGCAATACCCGCATCGAAACCGAACGGTTCTTCGGCAGGGCCTTGGCCACGTCGGCGAAGATCTTGGTCGAGGTCACCGCCTTGTTGTCCAGGTGGGTGATGACATCGCCCGGACGCAGGCCGATGACCGCGGCCGGACCGTCCTGGACTTCCTTGATCACCACGCCGCCCTGGATATCCAGGCTCTTGCGCTGCTCGGCGGTCAGGTCGGCGACGGTCACGCCCAGGCGGTTGCTGCTGCGCTCGGCGCCCGGAGCGCCCATCGAGGCGATTTCCTCGTCGTCGTCCGGAAGGCTGCCTACCGCCATGCTCAAGGACTTGCGCTGGCCGTTGCGAATCACGTCAAGGTTGATCTTGTCGCCCGGCTTCATGTTGCCCACCAGGTGCGGCAGGTCGGCGGACTCGTTGATCGACTGGCCGTTCAGGCTGAGGATCACATCGCCCACCTGCAGGCCGCCCTTGGCCGCCGGACCGTCTTCCACCAGCTGCGCCACCAGCGCGCCGGACGGCTTGTCGAGGCCGAAGGACTCGGCGAGATCCTTGTTCACTTCCTGGATCACCACACCCAGCCAGCCGCGGCTGACCTTGCCGGCTTTCTTCAACTGGTCGGCGACGTTCAACGCGACATCGATCGGAATGGCGAAGGACAGACCCATGAAGCCGCCGGAACGGGTGAAGATCTGCGAGTTGATGCCGACCACTTCGCCCTGCAGGTTCAGCAGCGGACCGCCGGAGTTGCCCGGGTTGATCGCCACGTCGGTCTGGATGAAGGGTACGTAGCTCTCGTTCGGCAGACTACGCCCCTTGGCACTGACGATACCGGCGGTGACCGAGTGATCGAAGCCGAACGGCGAACCGATGGCCAGGACCCATTCGCCCACTTTCAGCTTGTTCGAATCGCCCAGTTTCAGGGTCGGCAGGTTCTTCGCCTCGATCTTCAGCACCGCCACGTCGCTGCGCGGGTCCGCGCCGATCAACTTGGCCTTGTGCTCGCTACGGTCGGACAGGCGCACCAGGATCTCGTCGGCATCGGCCACGACGTGATTGTTGGTGAGGATGTAGCCGTCGTTGGAGATGATGAAGCCGGAACCCAGCGATTGCGCCTCGCGCTGCTGGCCGCGCGGATTACGCGGAACCTGCGGGATGCTGCGCTCGAGGAAGTCGCGGAACATCGGCGGCAGCCCTTCGAGGTCGGGGATCGACAGCTGCCCGCGCGCCATGGCGCGATCCGGCAGCTTCTGCCGCGTACTGATATTCACCACCGCCGGCGACGCCTGTTCGACCAAAGGCGTGAAGTCCGGCAGTTCTGCCCGGGCCGTCATCGCCAGGCTCAAGGCCAGCAAGGCCACCATCGCAGCCATACAGCGTTTTAGGGTATGCATCGACTACAGCTCCCGTGATGTTCGAGGGAAGAGAAAGACTCAGGCCGAATCGGACGGCCCGGAAATCAGCGCTCGCAGAACCACCGGCTGCGAGGCTGGATCATCGGCATGACGACGAGCATGCCGACGCACCAATAGCCAGGCCGCCAGCAAACCCGCCAGCCCGGACACGATGATCAGAGGTTCGACAAGGCCCGCCCGGGTCGCCAGCAATGCTGCCACGAAAAACCCGAGCAGAGGGAAAAGATAGAAGAGGACGGAGGCGCGCAACAACAGGTCTTCATGAATTCCTAGGACGACCGCATCGCCGACCCGCAGGCTCAGGTCGCTCAACGCGCGCACCCGGGCACGCCCCGCGCCGACGCCCAGGCGCTGCATCAGCCCCTGGCCGCAACCGGCATTGGCCGAGCAGGACGAGCAGGTACTGCGGCGCACGGTCTCGACCCATACCGCTCCCGGCTCGGTCGCCACCACTCGCCCCTGCTCCTCGATCATTTCTGGGCGGCGGCCTCGGGCCGGATGGACAGCGCCACCCGCTCGGCGGTGCCCAGCGGCACTTCGCCGACGACGGTCACCATCTGGCCGCCGTCATCGGTCTGCAGGCGCTTGGAAACCACCACGGTCGGGCCGAGCTGGCTGCGCGCGTCGCCAACCATGGCACCGTGCAGCGGCTCGATGAACACCGAGAATCGTGCCAGGCCATCGCCATAGGTCAGGCAGGCGACCGGATCGGGGGTGACCGGACTGCGACGCATGAAACTGCGGGTCAGGGTGAAACCTGGCGGCAGCCACTCCGAGCGCCAGGCCACGGCCTTCTCGCCGTCGGCCTTGGCCGGGCCGACGACCTGGCATTCGGCGCCCGCCTGCAACTGGTCTTCGGCAGGTGCCGCGCCGGTATTCAACTGGGTGAACTGGAAGCGCTCGAGCAACTGCCCCTTCTCGTTCAGCAGCAGCGATTTCAACGGCAGGCCGGTGTCGCGGTCCAAGTGCAGCTCGAAGCCGTAGCGATGCTGGTCGCGCGGGGTCACCGCGAGGACCACTGCCGGGCGGCCGGCGACACGGGATTCGCCGACCAGGCGCAGGTCGTACCAGGAAGCCAGTTGGGAAGGATCGAACTTGCGCACCGGCCACAGCTGGGCATCGGCCAGTTGGTCGGCAAGGCCGCCGCTGATGCACTGGGTGCGCCCATCGACCCGGACCACTTCCTGGCGCGCGCCGTCGAGCTGGAGCAGGCGCTCGCGAACCGCGCCATCGCTCTCCACGCGATGCCAGATCTCATGGGTGGAGAAGC
>NZ_SCND01000258.1:0-9036 GCF_005503585.1 Pseudomonas sp. 2VD | reverse complement strand
AGCCATAACCCCTTAAAAATTACAGGTGTGGGGCATCGATTCCGTTCTATTCTTTGGCCGGTTTGCCAAGCGTCCGGAAAGTTGCACTAGCGTGCCGGACAACAGGAGGACGGGCGCAATGGCGAAGGGGGCAGCGGGGAAACGCTGCCGGTGGGAAGGCTGCGCTCAGGCAACCGGCGCAAACGCTATCCGGCCATTCGGTGAATGGCCGGACGCTTGCGCGGCGGCCTCGCTAGGCGACGAGGCGTCGATTCAGTTGAGCAGGCCGATGGCGTAGGCCTTCATGGTGGCCTCCGCCTTGTTGCTGGAGTTGAGCTTGCGCATCGCATTGACGATATGGAATTTCACCGTGCGCTGGTCGATCGACAGGATCAGGCCGATCTCGCCGTAGGTCTTGCCCACCGCGGTCCACTTGAGCATCTCGGTTTCCCTGGCGGTCAGGCGCACATTGCTTTCCGGGACGATGCGCGGCGCCAGCAGGTCGCCGAAGGTAGCCTGCAGCATGCTGGTGATCCAGAGCAGGAAGGATTCCTTCTCCAGGATTTCCGTAGCGGCGATGCTCTCGCTGGAACGCACCAGGGACAGCATGCTGATCAGCCCGTACTTGCCGCGGACCGGGATCGACCAGCCGTGACGGATGCCGTGATGCAGCGCTTCCTCCCAGAAGAAACGGTTCTCCTGGAAGTCTTCGCCATTCCAGATCAGCGGGGTGTATTCCAGGAGACCATGGCGCACGATCGGGTCGATGGATGTGTAGTCTTCGGAGATATATCTGTTTTTCCATTCCCCTGGGTAATTGGACAAGAAATGATATTTAGGCGCGGTCAGCGGGAAAGGCGCCCGCGCACCGAATGAAAAGAATTCGAATCCATAATTACCGCATATCTCGAGAACCAGGGAGAAGAACTCTTCCTCGGTTGTTATTCTTGACAAAATCTCGAGATATCCCTCTCTCTCATCATGCATGCCAGCTTCACCAGTCAACAATCGATCCCGGCAGGATTCGGTTCTTCAGCGTTTTTATTCTTTTTTGTTTCCGTCTTATCCACTCATGACAATTCCCTTTATCAAGCCGGACCTGGAAGTACATATCGCCGCCGGCCCTGTGCGGGTGTTCCGGACGAGGTCGAGCCCATTCGCCGCCCGCCGGGCGACGACGAAACGAGGCTGAAGAGAATTTCTCGATGAGCACGGACACGAGGCGCCGCGCAGGAACTGCGCTGTGCTGGAGGGGACGGCGCCCCGGATCTTTGCGGAAACCGTAGAACGGCTCTCCGATGGGCCTCACGGCGGTCTTTCTCATTGTTCTTCTCGCACGCTCCATCGTCGTCGGGAGGGCCTCCCGACAACAAACCTTGGCCCATGGCGGGCCTCGTCGACGAGGCTCCCCGGGGACCAGAAATGGCAACTACATACTTCCCCCCCTATCTCTCCGCAGATACCTGCCCGGAAGGGCAGGTTGTCCCTGCCGGGCTGTGACAATTTAATTCGACCAGGCATTTCATTGTCCGTGCCGATTTTCACGAAGCGCATTCTGAGGCAATTAAAAAGAGCGCTCCATTCGACCATGGACAAGCTATCCACGCCTGACCGAGATCGCCTTCCGAATATAGCGAAGCGATAACCGCAGCCTGCCGAGAAGTGCTTCAGACAATAAACAGGACGCTGGCCTTTCGTATCGATGAAAGTTCCGCATGGCGTCCGCCCCTAAGGAAGAGGAGATAAATATGATTTATTACTTGATCGGAGTGGCGCTATTCATCTTCATGCTGGAACAGTTGGTTCCCGGCTGGAAATTGCCCAAGGTGAGCACCTGGGTGGCCCGGGTGATCTTCCTCAACATCGTCCAGGTGTCGATCGCCCTGCTCGCCGGCATCACCTGGAACAAATGGATGATGGGGCACAGCCTGCTGCACACCTCGGATGCCCTGCCACCACTGCTGGCCGGCTTCGCCGCCTACTTCGTCAACACCTTCGTCACCTACTGGTGGCATCGCGCGCGCCACGCCAACGACACGCTCTGGCGGCTGTTCCACCAGTTGCACCACGCGCCGCAACGCATCGAGGTATTCACCTCCTTCTACAAGCATCCGACCGAGATGGTCTTCAACTCGCTGCTGGGCAGCTTCGTCGCCTACGTGGTGATGGGCATCAGCATCGAGGCCGGCGCCTACTACATCATGTTCGCCGCGCTCGGCGAGATGTTCTACCACTCGAACCTGCGCACCCCGCACGTCCTCGGCTACCTGTTCCAGCGCCCGGAGATGCACCGCATCCACCACCAGCGCGACCGCCACGAGTGCAACTACAGCGACTTCCCGATCTGGGACATGTTGTTCGGCACCTACGAGAACCCCCGCCGCATCGACGAGCCGCAGGGCTTCGCCGGCGACAAGGAGCAGCAGTTCGTCGACATGCTGCTGTTCCGCGACGTGCACAGCCTCCCCGGAAAAACCCAGCCCGCTCCCGTCCTGGTCAAGCCCGACGTCAGGTGAACGCCATGATTCCAGACATCGATTCCCGTCTCAGCCGGAACATATTGAAATCCATCTCGTATGGCCTCCCCCTCGCCGAAGTGGTCCCCGACCATACCTATGCGCAACTGGAAACGCGCCTCGGCGAACTGAAACGCAGGTATCTGGAGCTGCGCATCTCCCACGGCGCGCGCGAGCTGCCGTTCAGCAACTACCTGTTCTACCTGATCCTCCAGTCGCGCCACCAGGAATTCGACTTCAAGCTGCGCCAGGGCAACTCGGTGGTCACCAACATCCACCGCTTCAAGAGCAAGGGACGCATCCCGTCCCTGACCACCCTGCTCCTGGCCGATGCGGTCAACGCCAAGAGCGAGCTGGAACTCAAGCATCCGGACATCCCGCAGCTCGACCGCCACGCCCGCGACATCGAGCGCTGGCTGGCCGCCGGCAACGTCATGCCGCCCAGCGAGCGGGCCCTGCGCGGCCTGGTGGAGGCGCTGGAGCGCGCCGCTGGCGAAGGCCGTCCGTTGCACCTGGTGAGCGCGGTATGCCCGGACTACTCGCACTCCAGCGATGCCGAGGGCAAGCCGCGCTACACCTTCGAGCGAGTCGGCGACCAGCCCGGTCTGGCCGGCGCCAAGCTGGTCAGCGCCGGGCAGGCGGTGGCGGAGCTGGCCAGGGCGCGCCAGGTGGAAATCCGCCACGCGATCCTCGGCGGCGAGTTCGAATACCTGTCGTTCAACCGCAACCCCGCCACTGGCGAGACCCGCGAGGGTTTCCTCGGCAAGGTCGAGCGCCAGCTCGAGCGGATCGCCGGGGCCCTGCCCTGCCCGGCCGCGACCTGCTCGTTCTTCGAGATGTGCGGCGGCGAGGACGGCTGGCACCGGGCCCACGGCGAGATCGTCCAGCGCCTGGAACAGGGCGACTACGGCCAGACCGGGCTGGACTACCCGGCCCTGGAATCGATCTTCCTGTCGCGCCTGCCGCTCTACGAGAAATGGTTCGCCAGCCAGTCGCGCGAGCAGATCTGGGCCAGCTTCGTCTCCCAGGCCGCCGAGTACGCATTGATGGGAAAACTCTTCGGCGAGCGCTTCGACAACTTCGTCGTGCTGGCCGTCGATCACTACCGGATGGAGCCGTTCTACTCGTTCTTCGCGACCGTCCCGACGCTCTACATCCGAACCGACTACCTGTAACGAGGGAGCGCCTGCGCCATGCAAGATGAACTGTTCAAGACCCGATACTCCAAGTACGGATACGGCATCGACGTGCGCCGTACCTACAAGGACCTGCCCTGCCAGCCGTTCTGGACCTGGGTCACCGGCAAGTCGCTGAACGACCGCCCGCCGCGACGGCCGAAAGACACCCTGCTCAAGCCCTGGCAGCTCTACCTGCACATCAGTTGGGGCTACGCGGTGTTCTTCCTCGCGGTGATCTACGGCCAGCAACTGCTCGCCTCGCAGCAGCCGCTGTGGCTGAAGTGCCTGCTGGGCGCGCTGATCATGTGCCTGGTGGTCAACCGCCAGCGTGGCTTCCTCCATACCTTCCACTACACCACCCATGGCGCCAGCCTGGAGAACAAGGCGCTGGCCCGCTTCACCTGCAAGTGGATCCTGTCGATCCCGATCCTGCACACCCCGCGCGACGAGTACGTGAAGCTGCACGTGAACGAACACCACAGCGTGCGCACCTTCAATACCGAGCACGACGTCGACCTGGTCTTCATGAAGCAGCACGGCTTCTACAAGGGCATGTCCGAAAGCGCCTTCTGGACCCGCC
Organism: Pseudomonas sp. 2VD; assembly: GCF_005503585.1. Lineage (NCBI taxonomy): Bacteria > Pseudomonadati > Pseudomonadota > Gammaproteobacteria > Pseudomonadales > Pseudomonadaceae > Pseudomonas > Pseudomonas sp. 2VD. Next base: position 4,783 of record NZ_SCND01000258.1, on the reverse strand, counting down.
TGGTGCTCGCGCCCTTCCATCCGGCGCGGATCCTCGAGCACCTGAAATTCCGCTTCGACGTCAGCTTCGTCTCCGCCCCGCGCCACGAGCGCGTCAGCCGGGCGCTCTACTGGGCCGCGCTGCTCGGCCTGGTGTACGCCAGCGGCTACCTGGAGGCGTTCGCGCTGTTCTACCTGTTCCCGATCTTCATCCTCACCCAGTACTCGTCGTGGATCCAGCACGTCTCCGAGCACCTCTGGTTCGCCCGCAACGAGCACGGCCTGCCGCGCTTCCTGCACTACGGCTCGCTGAGCTGGGGACGCTTCCTCGGCCGCCCCTATCCGGCCGACAAGCAGGGCCTGGCCTTCGCCCTGGCGTTCGTTCGCTGGAGCCTGGGCGTGCTGCTGATCGACATCCCGCTGCGGGTGTTCTCCTTCATGCAGGACCTGCCCAGCCACGACTTCCACCATCGCAAGCCGGGAGTGAACTTCTGGCGCATCGCGCCGGAGCGCGCGGCCAACGAGGCGCGCCCCTCGAAGTTCGGCCCGATGACCGAGACCTGGGGCATGTGGGAGAACTTCCTGATCCTGCGCGACCACCTCTGCCGCGGCCAGTCGGACCCGTTCGGAATCGTCGACTGGTACCGCGAGAACCATGCCCGGCTCGCTCCGGAGACCGATGCCGCCAACCAGCCCCACACCAACCAACCCGCATCCCAGGCTACCGCCTGATCACACAGGAAACCCCATGAATACTCAGATTGCCCAGATCACCCAGAGTCTGGCAGCCAACGGCTGCGCCTATATCACCCCCAGCGACGCGCTCTACGACGAGCAGGACTGGGAACTGATGAACCAGGTCCTGGCCAACTCGACCCTGCCGTGGGAGAAGATCCTGATCGGCGACGCCGACGAGGAGAACGACCTCTACGTGGCCCGTTTCATGACCGACCGCGACCGTCCCACGGTGGTCAACCATGCGCTGTCGGAGCTGATCATCCCGCGCGTCTGCAACGACAACGTGATGAGCCTGTTCCGCAAGCTGATGGGCGACGACGCCTTCTACGTGCGGCGCATGCAGGTGAACCGGATGAAGGCCGGCTCGTTCATCGGCCGGCACCTGGATACCGACAGCAACCCGGACTACCAGTACTCCATTGTCCTGCAGCTCGGCACCTACTTCTCCGGCGGCCAGTTCGTGGTCTACGACCGCGATGGCAACCTGCGCAACGACATCAAGCCGGAGCCGCGCTCGGTGATCATCAGCGATTGCAGCTATCCCCACGAGGTCCAGCGGGTGACCGCCGGCGAGCGCGTCTCGCTGGTGTTCTTCGTCAGTCGCCATGCGGACCGGAACCGGCGGGTCTATTGACCCGTCGGCGTGGAGACTCGAAGCGATGTCGAAGAACGCACGTTACGCCTGGCGCCTGTCCCTCGGCGGCCTGCTGCTGGGGCTACTGGCCTGCGCGGTCTACCTGCTGGCCGTCCCGCTGGGCTTCAAGTACGGCGAGATCCAGGTCGGTCATGGCCTGGAACACGAGGGGCGGATCGCCTGGGACGCCGCCGGCGTCCCGCATATCCGCGCGCAGAACCTGGAGGACGGCTATTTCCTGCTCGGCTACAGCCACGCCAGGGATCGCCTGTGGCAGATGGAGTTCGCCCGCCGCTATGCCGGCGGGACGCTCTCCGAAGTGTTCGGCGCCAAGACCCTGCCGATGGACAGGTTCGCCCGCACCCTGGGCTTCCGACGCACCGCCGAGGGCATCTACGCCAACCTGGACGCGCCCACGCGCGTCCTGCTGCAACGCTACAGCGACGGGATCAACGCCTATCTGGGGCTGGCCCCGGCGGCGCTGCCGCTGGAATTCAGCCTGGTGCGCCACGAACGGCCGGGGCCTTGGGGGCCGGTGGACAGCCTGTCCCTGCACCTGCTCTATTCCTGGACCCTGAGCGCCAACCTGGGCATGCAGTTGCAGCGCCTGGCGCTGGCCGAGCACCTGGACCTGGCGCGGATCAACGAGGTGTTCGCCCCCTATCCGGGCGAGCGGCCGCCGGCCACCCGCGACTACACCAGCCTGTACCGCTCCCTGCACGGCACGCCGGACGCCGGCAAGCTGCTGGGGCAACTGCCCGGTTCCAACGTCGAGGGCATCGGTTCGAACAACTGGGTGGTCTCCGCCAGCCGCAGCGCCACCGGCAAGCCGCTGCTGGCCAACGATCCGCACCTGCGCCTGACCAACCCGGCGGCCTTCTACCTGGCCAGCCTGAAGATCCCCGGCCTGAGCCTCACCGGCGCCAACTTCGCCGGCGCCCCGCTGTTCGTCATCGGCCATAACCAGCGCATCGCCTGGGGCTACACCAATACCGGCTCGCACATCCAGGACGCCTACCTGGAGCGCGTCGATCCCCAGGACCCGCGGCGCTACCTGACCCCGGACGGCTACCGGCCCTTCGAGACGCGCCTGGAACGCATCGCCGTGCGCGACGGCGAGACGGTCTCGCTGGAGGTCCGCAGCACCCGCCACGGCCCGGTGATCAGCGACATCTACGAACCGGCGCGGCTGCCGCAGGCGCAGCGCGACCGGCTGGTGATCGCCCTCGCCTGGACCGGCCTCGACCGTCACGACAAGACCTTCCCGAGCCTGCTGGCGATCAACCGGGCCGAAGGCTGGGAACAGTTCCTCGACGCCGCCGCCGACTTCGGCGTACCGCCGCAGAACATGGTCTATGCCGACGTCGAGGGCAACATCGGCTACGTCTCCGCCGGTCGCGTACCGCTCCGCGGCGCCGACGACGACCTCCATGGCCTGGCCCCCTCGCCCGGCTGGGAGAGCCGCTACGACTGGGTCGGCTACGTTCCGGAAAGCGCCAAGCCACGCAGCCTCAACCCCCGCGAAGGGTTCATCGCCACGGCGAACCAGCGCATCGTGCCGCCCGACAATGCCTTCGACTTCGGCCACGACTGGGTCCTGCCCTACCGCTACGAACGCATCCGCGAGTGGCTCGGCGGCCCCGGCCAGCGCACCCTGGAAGACAGCCTGGAGTTGCAGAACGACGAGTTCTCCAGCGTGATGGCGAGCCTGTTGCCGAAGATGCTGGAGCAGGTCAGCGACCCCGAACTGCGCGCCAGCGAGGCCTTCGCCCTGCTCCAGGGCTGGAACCACCAGGCCGCCGCCGACCTGGCCGCGCCACTGATCGCCGGCTACTGGGTACGCGCCTTCACCCGCGAGCTGCTGCAACCGAGGATCGGCACGCAGTTGCTGGCCAGCGGCTGGAACCAGCGCAACTACGACGGATTCCTCCGGCTGATCCTCGACGGCCAGGCCGACCTGCGCTTCTGGTGCGGCCAGGAACAAGGCTGCGACCTCAAGCTGAACCAGTCGCTGCGCCGCGCCCTCGACGAACTGCGAGCCGCCCACGGAAGCGCGCCGAGCGGCTGGAAGTGGGGCGAGGCGCACGCCGCCCTCGCCGAGCACGTGCCCTTCCACAAGACCCCGTTGCGCGCGCTGTTCGACCTGAAGAACAACAAGGGCGGCGACAACTTCAGCGTCAACGTCGGGCGCTTCGACTACAGCGACCCGGCCAACCCGTTCAACACACGGATCGCCGCGACCCTGCGGATGGTCATCGACCTGGCGGACTTCGACAACTCGCGCTACGCGCTGTCCACCCGCAATTCCGGCCTGCCGTTCGACGGCGCCACCGATCTCAACGAACTCTGGGCCCGCGGCGCGTACATCCGTATCGCCGACGACGCCCCCGACGCGACGGACCGCCAGTTGGTCCTGCGCCCTTCAGCCTCTTCCTCCGGCGAGCCACGACCATGACCAGCGATCCGCAGAAAAACGCCTTCGACCTCGACTACTCCAGCCGCGAACGGCAGTTCCCCGAGGGCTTCAAGCGCAAGATAGTCGCCGACCTGCAAGAGGGAATGCCGCAGTTCGACGTGCTGCAATACTTCGGCAACCAGCCGGATATCTTCGAGACCTACGACCACCTGGTACTGGCGACCGATCCGGAGGGCGAACGGATCATCGGCATCCTGGGCGCGAAGGACTTCGTCCGCGGCGCGACGCGTTTCCTCTACCTGTGGACGGCGATGGTGGTCGACCGCTACCACCGCACCAGCCTGTTCAAGCGGATCAACCAGTTCTTCCTGCGCCAGGTCAGCGAGCGCAACGGCGGGCTGCCGCCACTGATCGTGGCGAAGACCTACAACCCTGTGGTCTACAACATGTTCCGCGCCCTCAGCGCGCGGATTCCGGGAGCGACGCTGTACCCGGACCTGGAAGCGCCGCGCCAGAACCCGGACATGGTCGACCTGGCCCTCGACGTGGTCGGCACGCTGTCCGCCAACCTGCGCCTGGATGCGGAAACCGGCCTGATACCCGGCGGGCAACGCAGCGTCGCCCCGGATTTCTTCCCGCGCATGGCGATGTCCAGCCACGCCAGGACCAACGACCACTTCGTCGCCCACGTCGGCAGCAGCGACCAGATCCTCTGCATGGTCCGCCTCGCGCCCGGTGCCGAACCCTACGTGCAGCAGAGGATCATCCGGTGAGCGGACTCGCGCAGCGCTCCGACGACCCGTGGCTGGCGGCGCTGCCGGCCGCGGTGCTCTACGGCGCCTGGGCGGCCTATGCCAACCAGGACGGCGGCCTGGCCGGGATGGGTGTCGCCGCCCTGCTCCAGGGCGCCGCGAGTCTCCTGGCGACGCGCTTCGGCCTGTACCTGTTGCAATGTCTCGGCCGCCGCCACGGCCTTGCGCAACGCCAGGCGCCCCTGCTGGTGGTGCTCCTGCTGAC
>NZ_SCND01000257.1:0-9068 GCF_005503585.1 Pseudomonas sp. 2VD | reverse complement strand
TACCCAGAGCGGCACCAAGAGCCGTTCGAGCAAGGGCGGCACGCCGGCCAACTTCAACGAGATCCGCATGGAGGACAAGAAGGGCGCCGAGCAGTTGTTCATCCATGCCGAGAGGAACCAGGACATCGAGGTCGAGAACGACGAGACCCACTGGGTCGGCCACGACCGGACCAAGACCATCGACCACGACGAGACGGTGCATGTGAAGCACGATCGCACCGAGACCGTGGACAACAACGAGACCATCACCGTGCATGCCAACCGCAGCAAGACGGTCGACCGTAACGAGACGGTCAGGATCGGCATGAACAAGACGGAAACCATCCTCATGGCCTCGTTACAGAACGTCGGCATGGGGCGCATGGAAAACGTCGGGCTCGGCTACAGCCTGAACGTCGGCATGATGATGAACACCGTGGTCGGGCTGAACCAGAGCACCCAGGTGATGAAGAAGAAGACCTTGTCGGTGGGCGATAGCTACGAAGTGAGCGTGGGCGGCAGCGACGATGGCTCGAAGATCACCCTGGACGGTCAGAGCATCACCCTCGGCAGCCAGCGCATCGAGCTGACCGCCGACCGCGAGATCCTCTTGCGCTGCGGCCAGAGCACGATCCGCCTGACCCCGGGGGAGATCGAGATCCTCTCGCCCAATGTCGATATCAACTGTTGAGCGGCGGGCGGATGTCCTGTCGCGGCTTTTCCCAAGGAAGGATGGATAGATGAGCGGCCTACCGGTTTCCCATGTCGGCGAAAAAGTCTCGGGAGGGGTTATCTCCACCGGCTCGCCCACCGTGCACGTCGGCAGCAGCGCGGTCGGCCTGGCCGACCGGGCGTCCGCCTGCGTGCCGCTGGTGGGCAAGCCGGTCAACCCGATGCTCGGCAGCAAGCTGTTGCCGGAAGAGGTCGATTTCGCCCTGGCGGCGCCGGACACCTTCACCTTCGCCCGTGGCTACCTGTCGAGCAACCCGCGTATCGGCCGGCTCGGCCGGGGCTGGTGGCTGCCGGGCGAGAGCATGCACCTGGAACTGAGCGAAGACGCCTGCGTGCTGGTCGACGCCCAAGGCCGCCGGATCGGCTTTCCTGCGCTGGCTCCCGGCGCGCAGCATTATTCCGGCAGCGAGGAGCTGTGGCTGCGCCGCGGCGGTTCGAGCGGCGGCGAAGCGCAGGCCTGGCGCGGGCGCTGGGCGGCGGTGCCGGCCGAACTGCAGACGCAGGAGGGCTCCGTGCTGGTGCTGTCCGGCCACAGCTACCTGCATTTCCAGCGTTGCCCCGACGGTATCTGGCGCCTGCAGGCCAGCTTCGGCCGCGCCGGCTACCGCACCGAGTTCCGCTGGAGCGGACGTGGCCTGCTCACCGGCGTGCGCGACAGCGCCGGGCGCAGCTATGCGCTGGTCTACCAGCAGGCCTGCGAGCCGAGCGAGGGCGACGACGGCCTGCGTCTGTTCGGCGTGATCCTGGCCAGCCACGACGGACCGCCTCCGGACTACATCGATCCGCAGAGCCCGGGGCTCGACTGGCTGGTGCGCTACCAGTTCAGCGACAGCGGCGATCTGATCGCCGTGCGCGACCGTCTTGGCCAGGTGGTCCGGGTATTCGCCTGGCGCGAGCACATGCTGGTCGCCCACGGCGAACCGGGCGGGCTGGAGGTTCGCTACGAGTGGGATGTCCATGCTCCGCACGGGCGGGTCGTGAAGCAGATCGAGGCGGGCGGCCTGACCCGTACCTTCCGCTACCTGCGCGATGCCACCGAGGTCAGCGACAGCCTCGGCCGCGTCGAACGCTACGAGTTCGCCGGCGAGGGTGGGCAGCGGCGCTGGACCGCGCTGGTCAGGGCCGACGGCAGCCGTAGCGAGTTCGACTACGACCTGTTCGGCCGCCTGGTCGCCATGCGCGATCCGCTGGGACGGGAGACGCGGCGCCGGCGCGATGGCCAGGGGCGGATGCTCGAGGAGGAGTCGCCGGGCAAGGCGCGCTATCGCAAGCGCGTCGACGAAGAGACCGGGCTGCTGGTCGAGCTGGAGGACGCGATGCAGCGCCGCTGGACCTTCGAGCGCGACGAACGGGGCAATGCGACGACGGTGCGCGGCCCGGCCGGCAGCACCCGCTACGCCTACGAAGACCCGCGCCTGCCCGACCGGCCGACGCGAATCGTCGACCCGCGCGGCGGCGAGCGGCGCCTGGAGTGGAACCGCTTCGGCCTGTTGGCCGCGTTGACCGATTGTTCCGGCCAGGTCTGGCGTTACGACTACGACAACGAAGGACGTTTGGTCGCCAGCAGCGACCCGCTGGGACAACTGACCCGGCGCCGCTACGACCCGCTGGGGCAACTGATCGGCCTGGAATTGGCCGACGGCAGCGCCCTGAGCTATGAATACGACGCCCTTGGGCGGCAGACCCGTATCGCCGATGCCAAGGGGCACGCCACGCTGTTTTCCTGGGGGCACGGCGATCTGCTGGCGCGGGTTTCCGACGCCGGCGGCGGCGAATTGTCCTACCTGCACGACGAAGCCGGCAGGCTGGTCGCCCTGACCAACGAGAACGGCGTCCAGGCGCATTTCCGCTACGACCTGCTGGACCGTCTGGTGGAAGAGACCGGCTTCGACGGTCGTCGCCAACGCTATCGCTACAACGCCGCTGACGAACTGATCGCCCGCGAGGATGCCGACGGTCGCGAGACCACCTATGCCTACGACCGCGACGGCCGCCTGGCGAGCATCCGGGTTCCCGCCACCGAGCACGCACCGGCCCTGGTCGAGCGTTACCGCTGGTTGGCCGACGGCCGCCTGGCCAGCGCTGGCGGGGCGGATTGCGAGGTGCGCTACACGTACGACGAGGTCGGTAACCTGCGCCTGGAAAGCCAGGTACATGCCGACGGTTGGGTCTACAGCGTCGAGCACAGCCACGACGCACTAGGCGTGCGCCAGACCAGCCGCTACGGCGACGCGCCGCCGGTCGCCTGGCTGACCTATGGCCCGGGTCATCTGCACGGCGCGCTGGTCGGTGCGGTCGAGCTGGCCTTCGAGCGCGATGCCCTGCACCGTGAGGTGCGTCGCGACGCCCGCCGCGACGGGCAGGATGACGCGTTGTTCACCCAGGAGCGCCAGCACGCGCCGCTGGGACGCCTGCAGCACAGCCGCCTGCGTCTGGCCGGCGGTTTCGACTGGCAGCGCGGCTATCGCTACGACGGACTTGGACAACTGGTCGGCATCGACGACAACCAGTATCCGTCGGTGCGCTACGAATACGACCTCGGCGGTCGCCTGCTGGCCAGCCGGCGCGCTGGCGCGGCGGCCAGCACCTACCGCTACGACGCCGCCGGCAACCGCCTGGAGGGCGTCGGCGAGCATGCGCGCGAGGACGCTCGCCAGGCATTCGCCGAGAACGAATTGTACCGCTCCGGTTTCAGTCGCTCCGAGGCGCGCGCGAGCCAGGCCGGCGAAGGCCCGGCGCGCTGGGCCGGCAACCGCGTGGAGAGGATCGCCGGCAACCGCTATCGCTTCGATGCGCTGGGCAACCTGATCGAGCGTATCGGCGCCGACGGCGAGCGCCTGCGCCTGGCCTACGACGGCGCGCAGCGCCTGGTCCATCTGACGCGCGATTACGCCGACGGCACGTGGCTGGAGGCGCGCTACCGCTACGACGCGCTGTCGCGACGGATCGCCAAGGTGGTGCTGCGCGACGGTGTCGAGCAGCAGGTGCGCTTCGGCTGGGACGGCGATCGCCAATGCGCCGAAGCCTTTGCGCGGGAACTGCGCACCACCGTTCACGAACCGGGCGGTTTCGTCCCGTTGCTGCGCCTGGAGCAGGCCTGTGAGCCCGATCCCCCGGAGCTGCTGCAACTGCGCCAGGCGTTCGCCGCCGAGGGCCAGCCGCTGCCGGCGCAATGCGTGCCGGCGCTGGGCGAGGCGCGGATCGCTTTCTTCCACACCGACCACCTCGGTACCCCCCTGCAACTGAGCGACGAACGTGGCCAACTGCGTTGGCAGGGCGTTCCGGACGACTGGCGGGCGGTAGCGCCGGAACGACAGCCGGGTGCGCAGCCGATCCGCTTCCAGGGGCAGTACCACGATGAGGAAAGCGGCCTCTACTACAACCGCTACCGTTACTACCTGCCGGAAGCCGGGCGCTATGCCAGCCAGGACCCGCTCGGCCTGGGTGGTGGGCCCAACCCCTATGCCTACGCGCTGAACGCGCCCACGCTGGCCTACGATCCCACCGGCCTGATCATCCCGCTGGTGGTGATCGGCGCCTTCGCCGCCCGCGCCGCGATCGGAGCGGCGCTGGGCGCCGGCATCGAGCTGGGGATGCAGACCGGCAAGCAGGTGCTGGGGCAGATGAAGGACAACTGGGACAGCGATCGCGACCTCACCGATATCAAGTGGAAGTGCATCGACATCAACTGGAAACACGTCGGCGCCTCGGCGGCCATCGGCACCGTGGCGCCGGGCATGCTCAGCACCGGCAAGACCGTGGTGCAGTCCGCCAAGGCGATCAGGACCCTTTCCGGACAGGCGGCCAACACCGCCAACCGCGCGGCCAAGCTGGCCGCGCGCAAGGCCGCCCATGCCGATACCATCAAGAAGGCCGTGGCCACCCAGGCCGCCTGGCAGACGGGCAAGCAGATCGTCAAATGCCCGCTGAAGGACGAAGAAGAGGAGTGCCCGCCGCAATGATCAAGCATTACCTGCTGATGACCCTCGTCTGCATACCGCTGGCGTTGCTCTACGTCTGCCTGGAATGGTTCTTCGGCAACACCTGGGTGACCGTCGGGGTGTTCTTCGGCGTGCTCGTCGTGCTGCGCCTCGGGCTCTACCTCTACCGCCGCTCGAAGGGCATCAGGGACGGCTACCTGGACGAGTGAGGCCGACCCGGCATCGCGGAGCATCGACCCATGCAGGGCCTCTTCGTCAATGGCTCCGCCAGTCTTCCGCCGCCGATGCTGTCGCGCAGGCGCTGCTGGCGGCGTTCGCCTGCTAACCTGGCGACCTGCCCGTCTTCTTTGCCAAGGTCCGAGGAACTGACCATGCACGACCTGCCTACCTACGACGATGTGATCGCCGCCGCCGCGCGGATCGCCGGGCATGCCAACCGCACGCCGGTGATGTCCTCGCGTACCCTCGACGAAGAACTCGGCGCGGAAGTCTTCTTCAAATGCGAAAACCTGCAGCGCATGGGAGCGTTCAAGTTCCGCGGCGCCTTCAACGCGCTGTCGCGGTTTTCCGCCGAGCAGCGTGCCGCCGGGGTGGTGGCGTTCTCCTCCGGCAACCACGCCCAGGCCATCGCCCTCTCGGCGCGCTTGCTGGGGATCCCGGCGACCATCGTAATGCCGGCCGACGCGCCGGCGGTGAAGATCGAGGCGACCCGTGGCTACGGCGGGCAGGTAGTGCTCTATGACCGCTATACGGAAGATCGCGAGCAGATCGGCCGCGACCTGGCGCAGCGCCATGGCCTGACCCTGATCCCGCCCTACGATCACCCCGACGTGCTGGCCGGGCAGGGCACCGCGGCCAAGGAACTGTTCGAAGAAGTCGGTCCGCTGGACGCCTTCTTCGCGCCCCTCGGCGGCGGCGGCTTGCTCTCCGGCTGCGCCCTGGCGATCCGCGCGCTGGCGCCGGCCTGCCGGATCTACGGGGTGGAGCCGGAGGCCGGCAACGATGGCCAGCGTTCGCTGCGCAGCGGCGCCATCGTGCATATCGATACGCCGCAGACCCTCGCCGATGGCGCCCAGACCCAGCATTTGGGCAATCTCACCTTCCCGCTGATCCAGCGCAACGTCGATGACATCCTCACCGCCAGCGACGCCGAACTGGTGGATGGCATGCGCTTCCTCGCCGCGCGGATGAAGCTGCTGGTCGAGCCCACCGGTTGCCTCGGCCTGGCCGCCGCCCGCCAGCGCAAGGACGAATTGCGCGGCAAGCGGGTCGGGATCCTGCTCAGCGGCGGTAACGTCGACCTGGCGCGTTTCTGCGCCTTGCTCGGCGGCTAGCCGGCCGCTAGAGGCCGAGTCCTTCGCTGGCTGCCCAGCGCGCCATCAGGCGGTTCGACGGCAGGCTTTCGTCGAGCAGCTTGCGCGCGCTTTCCACCCCCGCGACCGGCAGGCCCTGCGGGTCGAGCAGGCCGATCTGCACCAGCACGCCGGCCTGGTCCCAATAGATGTGCTCGTGGTACAGGCGGTCGCCGCGAAAGCGCACCACGCCGAGCATGGGGATTTCCACGAAGCGCCCGGTGGGTGGGACGCCGGGCAGCAGCCAGTCGATCTCGCAGCTGTGGGTGAAGCGCATGACGAACTCGTCGACCACCTGCAGCGCCCCCACCGTCCGCGAAATCGGCGTGAGGGTCATGTCCGGCGGGTTGCCGTGGATGAAGTGATGGCGGTAGAAGCGGCTCAGTTCGCGCTGGCCGACGCCGCCGGTGAGGGTCGGGACATGGTTGACGTAGGGCTCGGCGACCATGGTCGCCATGGTCGCGGCGACGTCGCGGGTGTCGAACTCGTGGCGCACATGCTCGTCCCACAGCGCGGAGAGGTCGAAGTTCGGCCCGATCTCCCGCTTCAGGGCGGCGATGCTGCGTTCGTGGGCCATCAGGTAGGCCGGTTTGTCGAAGTGCATGCCGCCGACGCGGGCGAAGGCGTGATCGACGCCGGGGTAGAGGTACAACTCGGTCTTGGGCAGGTTGCGCAGGCAGGGCAGGATCGCGTCGCGGGCCTGCTGCGGGCAGTAGGCGTCCTGTTCGGCGAAATGCAGCACCAGCCGGCCCTTGATCTGTTTCGCCTCGTCGAGCAGCGCCTCGATGCCCATGCCATAGTAGCCCACCGAGCAGGAGACGTCGGTGCGCGTCGCGGCGAGGTAGGCCAGCTTGCCGCCCATGCAGAAGCCGACGAAGCCGATCCCGGCGTGGACCACCTCCTCGCGTTGGCGCAGGTGCTCGATACAGGCGGCGATGTCGTCCACCGCGGCGTCCAGGTCGATGCGCTGGAACAGCTCGATGGCCTTGGCGAAGGCCGCTTCGTCGTAGCCCAGGTCGACCCCCGGCTGGAGCCGCCAGAACAGGTCGGGGACCAGGGCCACGTAGCCCTCTTCGGCGTACAGCTCGGCCACCGCGCGCATGTTCGCGTTGACGCCGAAGATTTCCTGACCGATCACCACGCCCGGCCCCTTGCCGCTGGCGGGGAGCGCGAGATACGCGTCGAACCGGCCGCTGCCGTCGGACGCGGCGATGCTGACGTACTGTCCCATGCCTGGATTCCTCATCGGGTTGTTGTTGGAGTGGGAAAACGGGAAAGCGAAGCGAACCAGCCTAGTAGGAACCGGCCGGCGGGTCATTGGCTATCCGCATGCTGGCGGGAGGGTATCCGGATTGTCCGGGAGCGAGGGGCGGGAGGCGGTGCGATCCTCGGCGAGCCGCTCGCGGATACCGCTCAGTCCTGCTGGCGCTGCCAGGGCGGGCCCGCGGCGAACCGCGCTTCCACCCATTGGCGGAACGCGCTGCCCGCCGCCGTGGCGTAGCGCGCCGAGGGGCGCACCAGGTAGACGCCGGCGTCGGCATCCAGTTGCCACTCCGGTAGCACCCGTACCAGCCTGCCGGCTTCGAGGTCGCGGCTCATCAGCCACTCGCCGGCGGCGAAGATGCCCAGGCCCTGGCGTGCGGCGCAGAGCAGGGCCTCGTTGTCGTTGCTGACCATCGAGCCGCGTACCCGCACGGGCTGCTGTTCGTCCTGGCGGGTCAGCTTCCACTCCGGGTACGAGTGCAGTCCGCTGAAGCCGAGGCAATTGTGTGCCGCCAGGTCGGCCGGGATACGCGGTACCCCATGCCGCTCCAGGTAGTCGGGAGCGGCACCGAGGATGCGCCGATGGGCGCACAGCCGCCTGGCCACCAGGCGGCTGTCGGCCAGTTCGCCGACCCGGATCGCGAGGTCGAAGCCTTCCGCGATGATGTCGACGAAGCGCTCCGAATAGTCGGTTTCCAGCACCACCTGCGGATGCGCCAGGGCGAACTCCGCCAGCAGCGGACCGAGCCAGAGCCGGCCCATCGCCGACGGCAGGGCGATGCGCAGGCGTCCGCGCAGTTGCGCGGCGCCCAGGCTGGCTTCGTGCTCGGCCTCGTCGAGCAGGTCGACGGCCTGGCGGAAGCGGCTCGCCAGGCGCTCGCCTTCATCGGTGAAGCGCAGTTGCCGGGTGGTGCGTTCGACCAGGCGGATGCCGAGGCGACGCTCCAGTGCGCCGAGCCGCTTCGAGAGCACCGAGGGATGGCGTTGCAGGGCGCGGCCGGCGGCGGCGAACGAACCGTGCTCGGCCAGGGCCAGGAGCGTGGCGACTTCATCGGCCTGCCGGCTGTCGAACGGTTGCATGCATGCGCCTCTTGCGGGTGGGTCAGGGCAAGAGTACCAGCGCGCCTTGCGAGCGTCCCTCCAGCAGATCGGTATGCGCCACGGCCGCCTCGGCCAGCGGGTAGCGCCGCCAGACCCGGGGCTGGATGACACCGTCTGCATGGGCGCGCAGCACAGCCTGCGCGCGTAGCCGGTATTCCTCCGGGTTGGCGGTGTGGGCGGCGAGCGAGGGACGGGTGAGGAACAGCGAACCCTTGGCGTTGAGGGTGGCGACTTCGACGGCTGGCGGCACGCCGGAGGTAGCGCCGAAGGACACCAGCAGGCCGCGCGGACGCAAGCTGTCCAGGGACGCCTCGAAGGTAGCGCGACCGATGGGGTCGTAGACCACATCGACCTTGCGCCCGGCGGTCAGCTCGGTGACCTGGGCGGCGAGACTGGCCGCGTCGAACACCAGCACCTCGTCGCAGCCGGCAGCCCTGGCCCGCTCGACGCTTTCCGCCTTCGACACCACGCCGATCACCCAGGCGCCCAGGTGCCGGGCCCAGGCCGCCATCAACTGGCCGACGGCGCCCGCCGCGCCGTACAGCAGGATGCGTGTGCCGGGCCCGACGGGGTAGGTGGCGTGCAGCAGGTAGTGCGCGGTGATGCCCTTGAACAGCAGCGCCGCCGCGTCCTCGAAAGCGAGTGTGTCGGGCAGCTTCAGCAAGCGCTCGGCGGGGTAGAGCCGGGCGCTTGCTGAAGC